>JAJPJU010000299.1 GCA_021324035.1 Spartobacteria bacterium
GGAAGCACGAACGCATCCGCGAGCGCAAGGGCAGCCTGTTTCATTTCGCCCTCCAACATCCCGGCAAACACAACCCGTGTTTGCAGCTTTAGATCGTCGACCCGTTGTTGGAGCGCGCTTTGCCAGCCCACCTGGTCCGGTCCGGCCAGCACCAGTGAAAAGGAATGGTCCGTCGTCTGAGCAAAGGCTTCGATCAGAAGATCGCAGCCTTTCTTGGGGTGAAGCCGTCCGAGAAAGAGAAGAATCCGCTTATCGCGCAACTGCGGGAAACGTTGGAAGAAATCTTCGCGCGCTTCTGGAGATGGCGAAGCCGGACTTTCCACGCCGAGCGGCGAAATCCTTTCGCGAACGCGATAAAGCCAGAATGATTTGCGAGCAAGCAGACGCTCCTCCTCCGCGGTGAAGATGACTGCGGTAGCATCACGCAGGACTCGATAATCGGCCCACGGCCAGTAGAGCCACTTCTTCAAGTGTTTCAGAGGAAAGGTTTCTTTGAACCATGGGTCCAGCATTCCGTGAGGAAAAACAAAGTACGGCACCGGCGATTTGGCGTAGCGCCGCCAGGCCGCGAAGCTGAGATATTGCCAGATTCCATTAACGATGACCTTGTCGTATTCGCCGCCATTTTGTTTCAACCACGGCAGTAATCTTGACGAATAACGGTAACTCGTTAGGCCAACGCCAACTGCATGCACTGGCAGATCAATATTCGCGAGCCACGGCGCTTCCGGATCGTCCACGACGACGATCTCCACTTTGTGGCCGCGTTTGGCCATTCCACGACTCAAGCCCAGCACGGCCGCCGCCACGCCCCCAACACTGGGATCGAGCGTGTGCACCAATTGCAGGATCTTCAGCGCGCTAGACAACGAAACCTTCCGTCCGCTGGAAATACTTGAATTCGGGCGAGAGTTTCTCGATCGGGCGGGCCGGCACGCCGCCGTAAAGCTGATAAGTATCGGTAAAGGCTTTATTCATCAGCGATTTGGCGCCAACGACGCAGAAATCAGGCAGAACACTGCCACCGAGAACCACGCAGTTTGTTCCGACAAAACAGTAGTCACCAATTCGGACCGGCAGTGAAGTCTGCCGATTTCTCTGGATATCCACGCTGTGCGTCATGATCTGCGATTGCATGCCCGCAAACGTGCTGAATTTTCCTATCGTGACCGAATTTGTACAGTCGATGAAGTGGCGATGGGTAATGGCGGAATGCTCGCCTACGATCAATTGCGGCTTGCGATCAGTTTCTTCAGCGAAATGTCGTGAGGGTCCGAGGGGAAAACCGGTGATCCAGTTGCCGCGACCAACCATGGAATGCGCCTTGAGGTGAACCAAATCCAGCCCTTTGCAAAGAGTCAAATGATCAATCCGCGTATTTTCTTCCATGATTAAGCGCGTGGGATTGATCCATGAGAGACCGATCCGTGCCGAAGGATGGATTTGATAGCCGAACTGTTTTTGCAAAAACGACCGGCGCAATCCCCACGGCAGAAGGAAGCTGAAGAGCATCAACAATTTTCTCACAGTTTCGCCCCCAGATTGCGGTAAACGTCGATGTATCGCGAAATCATTTTTTCAGTCGAAAAGCGTTCCGCATTGCGCAGCCCTTTCTCACTCCAAATTGCGCGTTCTGCCGGATCGTTCATCCGCAAAATATCTGCAGCGAAGCCGGCCTCGTCGTTCGCTTTATGAAACAAACCCGCATCACCGGCGGTCTCCGGCATTGGAGCGATTTCGGTGCATACAACCGGACAACCGCAGGCCTGGGCCTCGATAATCGGCCAACCAAATCCTTCCGAGAGTGACGGGTACAACAGCGTAGTTGCACAACTATACAGCGCTTGAAGCGTTTGATCGCTGGCGTCGTTAATTTCAACGACGCGATCGGCAATCTTCAGTTGCACGCTCAGGGCACGTTGTTCTGGATCCAGGGCATCGCCGGCAAAGACAAGACGGGCGTTCCATTTGTCTTTCGTCCGCGCGAAAATCCGGAGGACAGCGTCACGATTTTTTCGCGGCAAATTAGAGCCAACGTGCAAAACAAACGGCAACCCAAATCCCGGAATGGCATTCAATCGTGCGACTGCGTCTTCGTGAGCGAGTTTCCGATAAGGATAATTCAGGCCGTTATTGATCGTTTCGAGTTTGGGAGAAGGGCCGTCGCGACCAACGAGGCGTTCGGCGTCATCACGAGTTGCATTCGAAACACAAACCACCGCATCGACTCGACGCAGACTGCGCAAAATCCAGCGCTGCAACAATCGGCCGGTAAAGGAAACGGGGCAGTGCAGCTCCTCACCAAGCGCGCTGCGCACCGCGATGAGATCGTGGCAAGTCACGACCACGGGCAGATTTCCAGCGGAGGCCTGGTACATCGCGTTTGAATGATCGCAAATATGGACGACCGCAGATCCGTGACTTAGCCGCTTCCGTAATTCACGCGGGAAAAAAACAAATTTGTCCAGGTACGCTAGCCATTTTCCGATGAAACTGTCGGCACCAAAGAATTTTCCGAATACCGGGCTCGGCGCAGCAATTTCCGCCGAAACTCCGGCCGCAGTCAGCCCCTGCAGCATCATATTAGTGAAACGCTGCATGCTTTGTTGGCGATCGAGCGGGTAATTACCGATCAACAAAACCATTGGTATGATCGGTGCCGTTGGCAGGCCGATGAATGCGGTCGGCAAAAACCGAGCGTCGCGGCAAAGGTCGTGGTGAAGTCTCCTCTTCGGGATCAACTTCGTCATCATTCGTGGTTGCCCCGCGCGTTGCAGCCAGACAAAGTCCGGCCAGGGCCGCCGTAAATCCGAGCGTTGTCGGTTGACCGAGTTGTCCGTTGAGGACGCCGAGGAAAACGCAGGCGAACAACAGAATCGCCAATACTTCGCCGGCCTTCAACGCCCGCAAACTCGCGCGCAGCAGCTTCACGGCGAGCGCGACGCGCCAGATAATAAAACTAACGCCAAGGAGCGGTCCGCTCTCTGCGATAATTCGTGTCCACTCATTCTCCGACAATAAAAGTGCTCCCA
>JAJPJU010000095.1 GCA_021324035.1 Spartobacteria bacterium
AAAACCGCAAAGCTGTACGATCATCGAGGTCGCTGGTATTTGGAAGTGATGCTTTTGATGCCGGATCATCTGCACGCTCTAATTGCGATCGACGGTGAAACTTCGCTATCGAAAGTAATCGGTGACTTCAAACACGCGACGTCGCGATACGCGCAGCTTCAATGGCAAAGGAACTTTTTTGATCACCGGTTACGTCATGATGAATCCGCTGAAGAAAAAGAGCGGTACATCCGAGACAATCCTGTCCGAAGTGGACTTGTTTCACACGAAGGTGATTGGCCCTTCGTGCTTGATCGCACAAAACTGGATATGGCGGCTCGGTGAGCCGCCGCTACCTGAGTGCGTGACTATCTTCGTCCAGGTAGCGGCGACTGACCTCAGTCGCCATTCTGCAGCTGCATCCCTGGCTTAGTGTTCGCGGTGTGCCTACCTATTTCGCGCCCATTAATTCGTTAAGCAGCGGTTGTGCGTCGTAAACATTGCGTAATGCTTCGGTAATTGCCGCCGAGTCTGTGGAAACCGCGCGCGCTTGTTTGTCCGTATAAATGCAATCGAGCACCAGGGACTGAATGTTGCCGTCAAAAATGATTCCAACGAATTCGTTGTTCTTGTTCACGACCGGACTGCCGCTGTTGCCGCCAATGATGTCGGCATCGGAAACGAAATTGAACGGCGTGTTCGGATTAACTTTCGATTTGCGATCGAGCCAGCGTTTCGGAACGTCAAATGGCGGTTGGTTATTGTGCTTGATGCCGCGCTGGTAAAGGCCGCCGGCTTTAGTGATCGCGGGAATTTGTTTTCCAGATTCTTGATAGCCGCGAACGGTTCCATAGCTGAGTCGAAGAGTGAAGGTCGCGTCCGGATAGATGTTAGTGCCCTCGGCGGCGAAACGTGCCTTCGCGATCTCGGCATACGCCTGTTGTTTAATTTCATCCTGCGCTTCGTAAACTTTTCGAACGTCACGGGCCGGGCCATCAATCATCCGGGCGAGCTCGATCATTGGATCTTTCGCGGCGGAAACCGCCGATGCGCCGCCGTTGTAGAGCTGTTTTCGGAACGAGACGTCTTTCAGCTTCGTTCCGGTGACTAATTCGGTCGCGCGATCGACTGGCGACTTTCCGGAGAGGACTTGCTTCACCATTGGATCATCGGCGCCGAACCGTGTCGTCATGTCCGTCAGCGAATCGGTCAACTTCACGATTTCGAAATCGTCATAGATTGGCTGTCCTGAAAAAAGTTCGAGCTCGAGCGATTCCTTGTAGCTATCGCGGAATTCAGGGAAACGTTCGCCGTTGGGTTTCGTCATTTCGTCGCCATGACGCAGGACCCGGCGTGCAAATTGAAACAGCGTGCTGTTGAGTGCGCGCGGGGCGCGATAGCCGGCTTCGGGCCTGCCGCGGAATTGCTCGAAATATTCGTAAACGGGCAAAACTTTTTCAGTCGCATCCTGGGCCTGCTTGATTTTATCGAACAGCGGAGCGGTGTTGCTGGAATCGGTTAGTTTTTTCTGCCGCTCTTCGATCGATCGCCAAATGTCGGGGTCGAGCAGACCGGCGAGATAACCGTCGTAACGCTTCCGGTTGTTCTCGACTCGTCGAGTCTCTGTTTCCGCCCGGCGTTTGTTTTCGAAACTGCGCGCGGACCAGGCGTGAAGATAGGTTTCGCGCCGATAAAACATATTGAGAAGACCCGGTACTTCCTGATCCCGCAGATCCGCAATCTCGGCGACCGCAAGCTGCCGATCGGTTCGGCCGGGGTTTCCGCTCACGAACGTCAGCTCGCCGTCGGCCGGGCCTTTCGAGTTCCACTTCAAATAATGTTCGATCTTCGCCGGTTGCCCATTTTCGTAAGCGCGGAAGATGCAGATATCGAGATCGTATCGCGGATACTCGAAATTGTCGGGATCGCCGCCGTAGAACGCGATCTGTTCCTCAGGTGCGAACACGAGCCGGACGTCATCGTAACGTTTGTAGCGATAAAGATGATACTGACCGCCCTGATAAAGCGTGATCACATCCGAGCGCAGACCCGTTTTTTCCTGCGATTCTTTCTCAATTTGGGCAATCGCATTACCGCGCGCCTTGTTCGCGTCATCCGCCGACATCTCCGGTTTCACTGCCGCTTTCACCCGATCCGTGACGTCTTCGGTCGACATCAACACATTCAGCTCGAGATCGGTCGCTTTGACTTCGTCCTTCTGCGTTTTCGCGTAGAAGCCGTCGCGCACGTAATTGGTCTTCTCGCTCGAGATTTTCTGGAGGGTGTCGAGTCCGACGTGATGATTCGTGATACACAGGCCGTTCGCTGAGATGAACGAGCCGCTGCCGCCGGAATTGAATCGAATGCTGGCCTTTTGAAGGTGGTCAAGCCACTGAGGAGTCGGCTCGAAGTTGTATTTCTCCTTGAGTTGCTTCAGTGGCGGATTGTTGAACAACCACATTCCCTCGTCGCCAAAAGCGAGGTCGCTGACCAGAATGAACAAAAATGACAGCGGCAGGAGAAATTTGCGCATCCGCCACGATATTGCGCCGCCGGTGGTTGTCGATGTCGTCCAGACGAGTTATTTTGATCGAATGAAACGCGGATTCCTGATCGCTTGGATTTTATTGGTGGGGCTGAATTTGCACGCGGCCGACAAGCCGGTGCTCAAAGTTTACATTGCGGCAAAAGATCCCGCGACGGGACGACACGAAGCTGATTTCCCGAAGATTCCCAAGGTTGGCTACATCAACGACAAACCGGACCTGACAATCTCCCAACTCGAGGGCGTAAAGTACGGTTTGCAGCCGGGCTATCCCCGACCGGGTGGAGGTTTCACGCCTCCCAGCGAAGACCGGCGGTCACTCGATCTACAGTTGACCGAGAAAGATGCTGAGGTTCTGCGGCAGCTGACTTACGCAAATGTGGGGGCGCGGCTGCTTTTAATGCTCGACGATCAACCGCTAATGGCGCCGAATATCACCACCCCGATGGCGGGACAATCACTTTACATCCATTTCGTGCCGACAGAGCTGAAGCCGGAAGAATTGAAAGCAAAGCTCGATATGCTGGTCCAAAGACCCAAGGAAACTCAACCGAGCGCCAAACCTGGCCCGAAAACGTAATCTGTTACGAGCTAGCGTTTTCGAACGCGAATCAAGCCGGGGACGGCGGTCGCACCCAGAACCAGAAGCACCATTAGGACAACCGCGAACTCTGTAAGCCACAGCGCCGCCGATCCCAATCTTCCCAATGCGTGCACCATCACGTTTCAAGACGGGCATTCAGCCGGGGCGGTTACAACAAATCTGGCCCGTGGACGTAAATCGGTGGCCAAGGCACGATTAAAACCGTGTTTGGCCTGACAGGGCAAAAGATCGACCGCCTGGAGTTCATTGTGGCGGGGGCGCAGAAGTCCGGGACCACGGCGCTTCATTATTTCCTGCAAAAACACCCGCAAATTGCGCTGCCAGACCGCCAGGAAATGCATTTTTTCGACGACGAAGAAATTTTTTCGGCAACACCGGTTGATTACGAACTGCTGCACCGCCATTTCCAACCGATTCGTTCCAGCCAAAGGGCGGGTGAAATCACGCCCAGCTATCTGTATTGGGCACCCTCGATGGACCGGATCCGCGAATACAATCCACGAATCAAGCTGATCGTCTTGCTGCGCAATCCGATCGACCGGGCATTCGCGCATTGGAACATGCAACGATTCAAAGACCGCGAGCCGCTCGATTTTTTGGAGGCGCTCAAGGAGGAACCGCGGAGGATTGCTCAACCGTTAACGATCGAATCGCGGCGCTTCTCGTATATCGACCGCGGATTTTATTCGGGGCAGCTCGAGCGGGTTTTCAACTTGTTCCCGCGCGAGCAGGTCAAAATTGTCAGGTTCGAAAATTTTCGCGACCGAAAGCAGGAAACGCTGGATGCTATTTTCGATTTCGTCGCCGTAAAACGGATCCGAGCCGGCCGCGACAAAGATCGCAACGTCGTTCCATACGAGCGCGGGATGATGGCGGAGGAACGAAAATATCTGCTCCAGGTTTTCTCGGCAGAGATCGCCAAGCTAGAGCGCCTGCTCGGCTGGGATCTAAGTGATTGGAGGTAGCGGCCGCTCACCGAGCGGCCATGGCGATTGGGGTCAATCGCCGCTACCTAAATTTGTTTGAATCGTGGCCGCGCATTCGGATCCTTCGCTAACAGCGCTTTTGATCGAAAAATTCGCGCGCCTTGTGAAACAAAGAACGCCCGGAGTTCCGGACTGAAAAAAGAGGAACCATCAGGCCGCGGATTGAAATCGAGTAGCAGCCTGCCATTTGGAGTGAGAA
>JAJPJU010000074.1 GCA_021324035.1 Spartobacteria bacterium
CCTTCAACCTTCTTCCTTTGATGCCCACCATCGAGGCTCGTGATTTAACGAAGATTTATCGCACCTATCGTAAAGAGGGCGGTCTGAAGGGCGCGATCAAAGGGCTGGTCCGGCGTCGTTACGACGAAACTCGCGCGGCAGACGCCGTTTCGTTTCAAATCGAAGACGGAGAATTCGTTGGCTTTCTGGGACCAAACGGCGCCGGCAAAACAACGGTGCTGAAAATGTTGTCCGGTTTGTTGAATCCGACTTCGGGCGACGCGCGCGTGCTCGGTTTCGTTCCGTGGGAACGGCGCAACGAAATGAAGCGGCAGTTCAGCCTTTTGATGGGCCAGAAGAACGCGCTCTGGTGGGATCTGCCGGCCCAAGAATCGCTCGAGCTCAACCGCGCCATTTATGGAATCGATCGTGACCGGTTCAACAAGGTTGTGGGCGGCCTGTCCGAACTGCTCGAGGTGACCGACAAGATGAATGTGATGGTTCGCGAGCTTTCGCTCGGCGAGCGAATGAAAATGGAATTGATCTCCGCGCTGATCCACGAGCCACGGGTGTTATTTTTAGACGAACCTACGATCGGGTTGGATGTCATCAGTCAAAAGCGGGTCCGCGAATTTCTGCGCGTTTACAATCGCGAGCATCGCATCGTAACGCTGCTGACCAGTCATTACATGCAGGACATCCAGGAGCTCACCCATCGGGTGCTGGTTATCGACCATGGCAAAATTTTCTTCGATGGTCCGCTCGACAAAATCGTCGATCGATTCGCGGTTTACAAAATCGTGAGCCTTACGTTCAGCGCGAATCCAAATTGCGATTTCTCGCGATTTGGTGAAGTGATTGAGCAAACGTCGATCTCCGTCCAACTCAAAGTTCCCCGCGCCAAAGTGACCGAAACAACCCGCGAGGTCCTTCAATCGTGCGACGTGGTCGACATCAACGTGCAGGAAGTGCCGGTCGAAGAAGTGATTCGTCAACTTTTCGGAAGCAACAGAAATCCGACCGCCGGGGCTGCTTAATTGCGATTCAGTGCGCGCTTCAGTTCGTGACTGTAGGCTGGATTCACTTCAAAGGCCGTGACCGGCATTTCGGCCAGCTGAATTTGCTCGGAGTAAGGAATGCTTTCGACGAGCCCGGCCGCCATCAGGCTGTTTAAAACGTCCGTAACATCGTCCGATTCCATTCGGACGTAATCCTGAATCTCCGCCCCCAACATCGAATTGGTAAAGCCGATCGCGCGAACGACCGATGCTTCGCGGCCACTGAGTTTGACTGTCCTCATAACTACGGAAAAATTAGCAGCTTCCATACCCGTATTGTTCCGGTAATTCGGGGTTTACGCGTCTCCACCGAGGCTGTTTTTCAGCACGCTTTTGGCCATTCCGTCGGCGAAAGTTGGGTACTGCAGCGTCCAACCAAGGCTTCGCAATTTCCCGTTGCTCACACGTTTGTTGCTGTCGCCTCGTTTTCGCTGCAAGACGGATGTTGCGGTTGATGGAACAGGCCGGTTCAGGGTCACTGCCAGCCAGCGATAACACTCGCTCAGCAAAACCGGCTGGTTGTCGACGAGATTGTAAATCTGCGAGCTCGAGTTCCCGCCCTGAATCAAAAACCGAATCGCTGCCGCCGCATCGTCGCGATGAATTTGGTTGAGAAAACGGTCGCTGGCCGGATCAATCTTCGCTTCGCCGCTTAGGAGTTTTCGAAGCAAGGCGGAGCGGCCCGGACCATACAGACCGCCAAGACGAACGATAACCCCACCATTCGCCCGAAGGAGATCCTCGGACGCTCGCAAAATTTTTCCTGTTTCAGGTTTTGGGTCGGCCGGACTTTCTTCAGTCACCCACTCACCTCCGGTCTGCGCGTAAACACTGGTACTGCTGATGAACACGAATTGTGCGCCGGCAAAGTTCTCCAAAAGATTGCGGGTACCATCGAGATAGACGGATCGGTAGGCATCGACGTCGCCACCGCGCGTGCTGGCGGAATGAATCACAATGTCGAGCTCCGTCTTGCGCGCCGCGACATCTTCCGAATTTGAAATATCGATGTGATGCGCGGGATAACCGGCGAGCGAAAGTTTGCGGGCGGATTCTTCCGACCTTGTCCAACCTTCGACCTCCCAGCCATCAGCCAGCAGAAGATCCGCGATGGCGCGGCCGAGATAACCGCAGCCGGCAATGAGAGCGCGCGCCATGACCAGGTCTTAGGCGGCGATCGCAGCGATCTCGATTTCGTCGAACATCTCGCGTTGAAGCGCGCGAACCTGGTTCAAGCGAATCAGTTCCAGCAGGGCGAGAAATGTGACCACGATTTCAATTCGTGAAGCCATCTGGGCGAAAAGTTCCGAGAAACGGATCGAACCGCCATTTCCAATCCGTTGCAGGATTTTCTCGATTTTATCCGAGACGGTGAACCTCTCGGCGAAAATTTCCCCCAGATCCTCACGCGCTTCGACACGTTTAATGACTTCCTGGAACGCGTGAATCAGCTGAAAGATTCCAACTTCATGCAACGGAAGCGGCGCGTCAGAAGTCGGCGCGGTTCCGCCGTCACGGATGAAAATTCGCTCCTGTTCCAATGCGCGGTCGTGCAACTGCACGGCAGCTTCCTTGAACTTTTTATATTCGATCAGCTGCCGTATCAAATCCCAGCGCGGATCATCTTCGTCGGCGTCTTCCTCGGGCGGCTGTTGATCGAGTGGAAGCAAGCTGCGGCTCTTCAGATAGATGAGATTCGCCGCCATGACGACGAATTCGCCGGCGACATCGATTTTCAGTTCTTTGAACGCCTGGAGGTATTCGAGGTACTGCTTGGTGATTCGTTCGATCGAGATTTCGTAAATGTCGATCTCGTCCCGCTTGATCAGGTAAAGGAGAAGATCGAGCGGCCCTTCGAAGACTTCGAGCTTAACCTTGTAATCGGTCTCCATGCTTTCAACCAATTGTAGATAACGTGCGGTTGAAGTAAATCGCGCGAGCTGGGCTGTCGATTCCGATTTTGCGCGGCGGGGATTAGGGCCCGACTTCGTGCCGATGCACCCACACGCTGTTCACGACGCCGAGCGCAAACATGATCATCAAAGCGAAAGAACCGCTGTAGCTGATCAGGGGCAGCGGCACACCGGTAATCGGCAGCATTGAGATGGTCATGCCCACGTTTTGAAAGATATGCGTGAAAATGAGCGCAGTAATTCCGATGACGAGAAGCAGGCCGAATTGATCGCCTGCAAAAAACGCGACGAAGAGACAGGTCAGCAGCAACAGAGCAAACGCTCCGATCAGGAACGCTCCACCGATGAAGCCCCATTGCTCGCCGATCGCAGAGAAAATGTAGTCGTTATGCACGGCGGTGGCCGGCAGAAAGCCGAGCTCGATCTGGGTGTTCGGCGCCTTGAAACCTTTCCCGGCCCAGCCGCCGGATCCAATTGCAATAAGCGACTGGTTAATCGCCCAGGAGGAACCCTGTTTGTCGATCTCCGGATGGGCGAAGGCGGTAAGTCGCGCCTGTTGATAGGGCTTCAATACCAGGTTCGCAGTGATGGGAATCATCGCGAACAGGAGAAGCAGGATGCAGATCAAATAACGGACCGGCATCCCGCCCACGAAAAGCAATGCCAGCAAAACCGGAACCCAAATGATTACTTCGCCCAGGTCGGGTTGGAGCAAGATTAACAGACATGGCGCCCCGGCGATTGCGCCGCACACCAGCAAGCGCAGCATCGGATGCATTTGCTTGAACTGGCTGAGGAACAACGCGAGAACCATGATTCCGGCGACAACAGCCAGCTGCGCCGGTTGAAAGTTAATCGGTCCGAGATGGAGCCAGCTTCTCGCGCCGTAAACTTTTTGACCCATGAACTTGGTCAGGACCAAAAAGAAAATGCCGGCGACATACATCGGCAACGCCCCCCAACGGATCCAGCGATAATCCACCAGACTGGCCACCATAAATGCGAAAAAACCGACGATGACCCAGTTGGCCTGCTTGCGCCAAAAATCCGCCGCGACCGGGTCTTCGCGCATGTAGGTCGCGCTATAAATCGCGATTACGCCGAAGACCGCCAGCGCGAGCATCATAATAAGCAGCAGCCAGTTGAGGCCGAGCAGCTTCCGCAAGAATGGGGTCATGTGATCAACTTAAGCGCCCGCGACGGGCTACATTTTGGAGTATACCCAAGCGGCGAAATTCGCAACGCGTTTTGGCTCTGAAACTTCGAAAAATTCAGCATCTCAGGAGGCCGTAAATCGGTCGGAAACACCCTCCGATCCTCCAGTTTAAGTGCTTCAATATGATATCCTTATAACAAAGTTTAAGAAAAATAAGCGCTTCGCTTGTCGACCCAGACGAACCACTTTAGAATTCTTTTCTTTCTAGCTAAGGGTCCCAGGTTATGGCGAAGAAAACCAAGCGCAAAGTCGGTCATCGCAAGCTGCCGGTGCAACCGGAGTTGAACCTTGGGCAGGAGGGAAAACACTTTGATCTCGGCGTGATGTTCAACCAGTTGAACCGGCGCTATTTTCGGAACCGCCTGCGCAATTACAAAATCGAATGGGGTCGCCGGCGGAAACATCCGCCAAAAGATCATTTCGTGTTTGGAACCATTCAGGAACAGGATCGCGTGATTCGGATTCATCCCCTGCTCGATCAAGCATTCGTTCCGTCCTGGTACTTACGATACGTGCTTTATCACGAAATGTTGCACTCGGTGGTCCCGGACAGAATTCTGCGAAGCGGACGCCGACAGGTTCACACCAAGGAGTTCAATCGCCGCGAGCGCGCGTTCCACAGTTACTATCGCGCGCGCCGTTGGGAAGAACAGAATCTCGCGCGATTTTTGCAGTAAATTCCGAACGAAAGCGGCTTGTTAGCGTTTTTCCGTGGCAGGCGGCCGCGAGTTCGTTTCAGATGGCGACGGAGTCGTTGCTACGTTCTTCTTGATGAGATACCAAAGCGTTGTCGCGAGTAAGAGGGATATCAACTTCGCGCGCCAATTCTTCAGGAGGAGCCTCTTCATAACGTCCGTGCAATAAAATCTCGCCGATCCGCTGGCGAAATGTTTCCGGGGTAAAATTGCGCTCAATTCGGCGCCGATGGCAAATAGAAATACTGCCCGTTTCCTCCGAGACGACGATCGCGACCGCGTCCGATTCCTCGGTAATGCCGAGTGCGGCCCGGTGACGCAGGCCCAAACTGCGGTCCAACGTCTCACGCTGGCTTACCGGAAAAATGCAGGCCGCAGCGGCGATTCGCCCATTGCGAATAATCACGCCCCCATCATGCAACGCCGCTTTCGGATGGAAAACACTCAGAAGCAGCTCGACCGAAAAGTCCGAATCGAGCGTCACGCCGGTTTCCTCATAAACGCGAATTGAAGTGTCGCGCTCGATCGCAATCAAGGCGCCAAATTGTTTGTTGGCCAGTTGGGTCACGGCCTCGGCCAAATCATGGATGGTCTCGCGCTTTTCACTGGTAAGCGAAAAAATCGGGTGCCCTCCGAGTTCGGCCAAACCGCGGCGAAGTTCGGGTTGAAAAATCACGACCAGGGCAATGGCGAGAAAGACTGAAAAACTTCGCACCAGCCAACCGATCACCACCAGGTTCAGCAAGGTCGAGATTAAGGTCAGGGTCAGGAAGACGACGGCCAGGCCGGTCAATACTTTGGCGCCGCGCGTCCCCCGAAAATAAAGGTAGCCGTAGTAAATGCCGACGCTGAGCAGAATAATCTCGAGAATGCTTCGCCAACTCTTAAACCACAGTTGCAGAAAATCCTGAAGCATCACGACACTCTCTCCACTATTCGCAATGCCGCTGCATTTTCTTTCACGTCATGGACCCGAAAAACATCAGCGCCTCTGGCTCGCAAAATGGCGGTGAGAGCGACGGTTGGCGCCAAACGGTCACGCACCTCATTCGAGCCGGCCAGTTTTTCCAAAAACGATTTTCGTGAGACGCCGACGACCAAAGGCCGGTCATGCACGCGGAGCTGTTCGAGATTCTTTAGCAGAGACAAGTTGTGCTCCAGCGTTTTACCGAAACCAATTCCGGGATCGAACGCGAGCGTCATCGGATCAATGCCGCACTCTACGGCGCGGGAATATTGTTGTCTAAAAAAATCAGCCACCTCGTGTACAACGTCGCCGTAGTGCGG
The DNA here is from genome assembly GCA_021324035.1 of Spartobacteria bacterium. Classification (GTDB taxonomy): domain Bacteria; phylum Verrucomicrobiota; class Verrucomicrobiia; order Chthoniobacterales; family UBA10450; genus AV40. The sequence continues at coordinate 6,149 of JAJPJU010000074.1, forward strand.
ATTTTTCTGCATCGTCCGCGGTTCCCCCTGCATGTGCATTAACACCACCGCGGTCTTGCGGGTTGCGGCAAGCGAAAACATTTCTTTGTCGGCGCGCCCCGACGTAACATCGTTGATGATGGCCGCGCCGGCATCCAGGGCCGCGCTCGCAACTCGCGCCTTTGAAGTGTCGATCGAAATCGGAATACTTACTTTCGCGCGCAGTTTTTCGATCACAGGAATGACCCGGCGCAATTCTTCGTCCACTGACACCGGTTCTGCGCCCGGCCGCGTCGATTCGCCGCCAACGTCGATAATATCTGCTCCCTCCAACTCCATTTGAGCTCCCTGCTCGACGGCCGCGCCGGGTTCGAAAAATTCGTTGCCGTCCGAAAATGAATCCGGCGTGACGTTGAGCACGCCCATAATCATGCCTCGCCTGGAAAGATCGGCCGTGCGGTCGCCGATCTTCCATAAGCGGTTAGTCATTAATAATACACTAACACGCGTGCGCGCTTATTCGAACTACTGCAGCGGCGCGCTATGAGCGCCGATCAGCGGTCGCAGACCGCCGCTACAACTACTTCTTCGAGTACCTTCCCATCAATTGCCCCTGCGCGATGATGTGACCTTTCATCGCCGCGTCGACGTCTTTGCGCCTCGCGCCTGGTTTCAAATCGAGCGCTCCATTTAACGCGAAGACTTTAAAATAGTAACGATGCGCGCCCGAAGGCGGCTGGGGACCACCGTAACCGATCTCGCCAAAATCGTTCTTCCCCTGCGCCGCACCAGCTGGGGCGCTTCCCTCGGCGATCTGAGTCGTCTTCGGATCGATGTTCCAAACCAGCCAGTGCGTAAACAGTCCGCCCGGCGCGTCTGGATCATCCACGATCACCGCAAAGCCTTTGGCATCAGCCGGTACCCCTTCGATTCGAAGTTCCGGACTCACATTCTGGCCGTTCTTGCTGAATTTTTCGGGAATTGCCCCGCCCTCCTGAAACGCTGAACTCGTGATTTTCATTTTTTCTCCCCCGGCAAACGCGACAAGTATCGCGGCCGCAAACATACATCCGACAGCAATAATTCTTTTCATACTTCGTCGTTAGACCAACATTCTCCAGTATAGTTTCGCCACTATGAGCAAAAACGGCCGGACAATTCGAGACAAGATCCTTGGCTTGGTGCGCGAGCCGGATTACCGGCCGCAGGACCGAAATGAAATCGCCGAAGCCCTCGGAGCCAAAGGCCGCGATCGTGTTCTAGTTCGCCGCACCTTGCAAGAACTCGAGCGCGCGGGTGATCTCGTTCGCATCCGCAAGAATCGCTACGTTCTCCCGTCAGAAGCCGATCTGATCGCCGGTAAACTCTCCATCCACCAGGCCGGATTTGGATTTCTGGTCCCCGAAAAATCGGGTGAAGCCGACATTTTTGTCGCGGCCGAAAATACCGGCACCGCCATGAACGGGGACCGCGTGGTGGTCCGAATCAATCGCGACGTTCCTGCTCGGGCCCGGAAAGCGCGTGCGGGTCAGCGGACCGAAGGCCGGGTGATTCGAATCCTGGAACGCGCCCGCGACACAATCGTGGGGACGCTCCAGCGTTCGAAGAATTTTTATTACGTCGTGCCTGACGATCCACGGATCGTTCATAACGTTTACGTTCAGCGGCCGGAAGACCGGCCCGTTAATGTCGGCGACAAAGTCGTCGTTCGTTTGGAAGACTGGCAATCGCGTCACGTAAATCCGGAAGGCGAAATCGTGGAAGTGCTCGGCGCGTCGGACGCGCCCGGTATCGACATGCTGTCGATCATCAGGAAGTACGGCCTGCCGACTGAATTTCCAAGAAAGGTTATCGATGAAGCGAACCAGATTCCGACCTCGGTAGAGCAGCGAATGCTGACAGGTCGCAAAGATTTGCGAGGCGACTTCATCGTCACTGTCGATCCCGACGACGCGCGCGATTTCGACGACGCGATCAATGTCGAGAAAACCGATAACGGCAATTGGAAGCTGGGCGTTCATATTGCCGATGTTTCCGCTTATGTGACTCCGAATGGTGCGCTCGACCGCGAAGCGCGGCGGCGCGGTAATAGCGTTTACCTCCCCGATCGCGTCATTCCGATGTTGCCGGAGCGATTGAGCACTGGTGTTTGCAGTCTGAACCCAGAGGTCGATCGGCTGACGTTTTCTGTTTTCATTGAGTTCGACAGGAACGGGCGCGCAAAGATGGCTGACTTCGCCAGGAGCGTGATCCGCAGCGCGAAGCGGCTAACCTACAAGGAAGCCTACGCCATTCTGCAATCGAGGCCGGATGGGGAGCTCGGCCGGCGAATGCACACCGCGTGGGAACTCGCGTCGCTTTTGCGCCGGAAACGGTTCGAACATGGCTCGCTCGATCTCGATTTCCCCGAGGTCAAAGTTTACGTCGACGACAAAGGCAAGCCGGTTCGATTGGAGCGGGTTGAGAACGATGAATCGCACCAATTGATTGAAGAGTTCATGCTCGCGGCCAACGAAGCGGTCGCGCGCGAACTGCGGCATCGGTCGATTCCCACAACTTTTCGCGTCCACGAAGACCCCGATCCCGAGAAACTCGGCGAATACCGCGAGTTCATTCTGAGCTTCGGCTACAAAGTCGGGGACCTTTCGAATCGCAAAGAAGTCCAACGCTTTCTCGCGTCGGTTCGCGGGAAACCGGAGGAACAAGCGCTCAAAATCGGTTTGCTCAAAAGTCTGAAGCGAGCGCGTTACGCGGCGCAGCCGCTCGGCCATTACGGGCTGGCCAAGGCGAACTATCTGCATTTCACCAGCCCGATTCGCCGCTACGCCGATCTCATTGTTCATCGCAGCCTGGCTGACCGGAATTCATCGCGGCGCGCGAAGATCGATATCGGTCAGCTTGAATCCCTGGCGCAGCATATTTCCGATACCGAGCGCAATGCCGCCGACGCCGAAATTGAATCTGTCCGGTTGAAAAAGCTGCAATTCTTCCAGCAACAACTCGACGACCGAAATCCGCAGGTTTTCCGCGCGGCGATTATCGATATTCGAAACTACGGATTGGTGGTGGAACTTCCCGACGCTATTGTAACTGGGCTGGTTCACGTATCGGCGTTGAACAACGATTTCTATCGATTCGACGCGGTTCAACGTCGCCTGATCGGGCAGCGGTCAAACCGGCGATACTCCGTGGGTGATGAAATCCGGGTATTTGTCGCGCGGGTCGACACGTTCAAGCAACAGATCGACTTCGCGATTGCCGATTCGGCCGAAAAAGGCCGGGGACGGCGCCGTTAACAGATATCCACAGGATATTCACAAGGGCCGGTTTCACCCAAAAATCTGCTTCCCTTTTGAAGCGTAAACAGCCTACACTCCGCAGTTTTTTTCATAGCTATGGATAACCTCATAGAGGCCAGGGAGCTGCAAATCGAACGCAAGCATTTCCACGTCGAGTTCCGCGAAAACGATCGCGGCAAATTCCTTCGTATTACGGAGGAAGCGCATGGTCGCCGCAACACAATCATCGTGCCCAGCACGGGAATTGATGATTTTACCGCAGCGATCGATGACGTGATTGAGCATGCGGAGCGAATTCAGCCGGCCTAACATTTTCCCGTGGCAGCCGTCTCGGCTGCGAATCTCCTCGCAAGGTGGAACGCGCTCCCGAGCGCGTTGGCATGGGCGAATCGAGATTTCGATCCCGCCTCGTTGACACGCGCAAGCGCGCCGAATTAGGTTGGCCATCTCGCCCACCGGGATTTTTCATGGTCACCAAACGCAAAATTAAGTCACGTCACAAACCCGCCTCGAACCGCGGGTCCGCCGCCGTCAAGAAAACATCGAAACCGAAATACGTTTATTATTTTGGGGACGGTCAGGCCGATGGCACTGGAAAGATGAAACCGTTGCTCGGCGGCAAAGGGGCAAACCTTGCCGAGATGACGCGAATCGGTTTGCCGGTGCCGCCTGGCTTCACCATTACGACCGAGGTCTGCAGTTACTTTTACGCTCACAACCGCAGTTACCCGCCGCAACTCAAGGCCGAAGTCGAAGCAGCGCTGGCGAAAGTTGAAAGTTCCGTCGGCAAGAAGCTCGGCGACAAAGACCAGCCCTTGCTTGTTTCCGTTCGTTCCGGCGCACGCGATTCGATGCCTGGAATGATGGACACAATCCTGAATCTCGGAATGAACGACGAAGTCGTGGAAATCGTGGCCAAAAAGACCGGCAATGCGCGTTTTGCCTGGGATTCGTATCGACGGTTCCTGCAAATGTATGGCGACG
>JAJPJU010000257.1 GCA_021324035.1 Spartobacteria bacterium
AAAAGAAAAAGGCAGCGCGATCGTATCCTCAAAGAAAGCAAGAAGGAAAAATTAAGATTTAAGAATTAGCCGCCTCGCTGCATTTCTTCCCAGGCGAACTCGGACATTTCATGCTCAGGATCGGCTCGCATCATGTAACCGAACCCGAAATCCACCTTCACTTTCCCGCCTTCCAAAGTTATCGGGCCGGAAAATTCACGCAGTAGAGGTAGATCTTTACTCTCGCGAGATTTTCGGAACGTCAGGCGGACTGTGCTGTCACCGGAAGGAATCTCGAAAATCCATTCCGGACTGTGATAGGTAGTCTCAGATTGGATCAGCCGCTCATTGCTGGGGGTAAAATTTAGCGCGGCGTCGATTAACTTGATCAACGAGTTCAGTTGTTGGGCCGTTTTTGGGTCGCCGAGTTTTGGGCCGTGACCCCACTCTTTACTAAAGCCAAACGTCATGACGTAACGATTGCGTTCCGCATAATCGAGCGGCAGCCCAGTGCGCATCGGATCGAGTGAATGGTCCCAAGCCTGACCATGTTGCCGGGTGGATGTACCTTGATTATTTTGAATCCGTTCCGGGCCGTTGTTCGGGTAACGATCGAACTTGAAGGAGATCGGCGCCGTTCCAACTACAACCAAATGATGGTTCGAATAGAACTCGCGGCTTTGCTTCAGACTATCGGACGCCGATACGGAATTTGATGCGTTCGGAGCCGCGTTCTGGGCAACGCCAAGAGTTATTCCGAGGCAAGATATCCCTACTACCAGGATGCTTTTCATATTGTTCACTCATTAATATTGTCGACCCCGGCAAATTACCAGCCGTCAGGTCTGGCGAGTGACAAGGAAATTAGGAAGTAGAAAACTTCAGATGTCAGAGATCAGAAGTCAGGGGCTACTGCCGGCTCGTTGATTTCAGTTTGCGACGAAACTAACTCTTTCTCGTCGGCGATGTTGTTCGCTGCGCGGGCATTTTGTTTCGAAAAGAGGATGGAGTAAACCTGGAGACTGCGGGCGCGGAATGCGCCGGCGCAACTGAGCAGATAAAATCGCCACATCCTCCGGAAACGTTCGTCGTAACGATCGGCAAACCGCGGCCAGGCTCGTTCGAAATTTGCATTCCAGGCGAGAAGGGTTGGGTCGTAATGCGGTCCAATGTTGCAAATATCGTGGGGGACGAATGCGCCTTCGGCCGCGCGCAAGAGCAGGGCGGCGGATGGAAGGATTGAATTAGGGAAAATGTAACGTTCGATCCAGGGATCGCCGCCGCCTCGCGAAGAATTGCGGCAGATTCCCTGGCACAGAAATAATCCGTCATGGTTGAGCAAGCGGGATGCGGCACGCATGTAGGTGCGATAGTTTTTGTGCCCGACATGTTCGACCATGCCGATGCTTACTACTCGATCGAATTCGCCCGTAACTTCGCGGTAATCGCGCAGTTGAATTTCAATGTCCAATCCACGGCAACAACGTCGGGCGTACTGGAATTGTTCTTTTGAAATAGTAACGCCGACTACCTGGCAGCCATGCTGGCGCGCGGCATACTGAGCGAGACCGCCCCAGCCGCAGCCGATGTCGAGTAAGCGCAGGCCGGGGCGCAAATGGAGTCGCTGACAAACCCACTCCAGCTTTCGAAGTTGCGCGGCGGCCAGATCGTCGCCTTCATCGAACAGAGCGCAGGAGTATTGCATGTTTGGATCGAGCATCGCTTCGAAGAAATCGTTGCTGAGATCGTAATGCTCGCGGCCGACTCTTCGGGACCGGCGAATAGTTTGCTGGTTCACGAAAAACGCAGTGAGCCAGGCCCAAATATTCGGCAATCGAATGGCGAAACGTTCGTCGAGCCGGGCCCGAATGGCGCGGCAACACATTTCGTCAAGCGCATCGCAATCCCACCATCCCTCCATGTAAGATTCGCCAAAGCCGAGCGTGCCTGAGGTCAGGACGCGGCCGAAAAACCGCGCGTCATACACCTGTATGTCCCACGGACGGCCCCCGTCGACGCGAATGTCCGCGATTGCGAGCAGACTGGTCAACAGCTTTTGGGTCCTGGACATAGATTCAAATCGGCCGCTCGCTGATCAGCGCCGCTTCTATTAAGAGATCGCTTCCGCGAGCCCGAAGAGTCTCAACGAGAAGGACGCAAGATCGCAGCGGGCCGGGACGATGATAGCTCGGAGGCGAAAAAAGCCAAGGGGTCGGACAAGGGAAGTTGAGATGTTGAGCGGTTGAGAAGTTGAGAAACGAAAGAACACGCTGAAACGCCGAGTGCTTGATCATTTGGAGGAACAGAACAGTCGCTCAAGTTAAAATTAAAAATTAAGAATTAAGAATTAAGAATTAAGAAGACAATCAGCAGAGACCAGTGAAACTAAGATCATGAGTCTAAAACTTTATTCCGTTAGGTCGATGGCTGTGTTTTTCGGATTGAGCGCGCTTTTGTTCGCGCAAATCGCGCCGGTGTGTGCCCAGCAAATTCCCGCAAGCGAGCTCCCGCCGGCTGGCACTGATACCGGGCTCGAAGGCAAATACGATCCGACAAATGGTATTGCGCAATTGATCCAGGATAAGAGCGCGGAATCGGCCGCGTCCAAGATATTCGAGGACGATCGTGTGCTGGTCTTCATGCCGCTGCCGGAGGAAGAGGTGGTCGTGCCGGGCCACGTGCTGGTGGTCCCGAAACGGATGGGCGCGCGAAATCTCCTGGACCTTAAGCCGGATGAGATGTGTCACCTGCTGGCGACCGTGCAAAAAGCGGCGATCGCACAGAAGAATGGGCTGGGAGCAACTGGTTTTCGAGTTCAACAAAATAACGG
>JAJPJU010000215.1 GCA_021324035.1 Spartobacteria bacterium
ACCGGTGCTTTTTGCCTGTACGTGGAACGAGGCAAAGAACATGGGCCGGTCTTTGACTTTCTTGTGCCGGACATTCAAGACGCCAAGCGGCAACTCGTCGCCGCCGGCTGCACGATAATCGAAGAGAATCCTGCTGTTCCGCGCTGCTACATCAAAGACCCATACGGTTTGGTATTCAATGTCGAGCAATCTTCCGGTGAGAAGTAGTTTATGGAGTCTAACCAATCGCTGAAGCCAACGACCCCATTGCGAAGCAACTTCAGCGTGTTTGCCACGACACCCTGCCGTGGCTTATCTCTTTCTCGTTAGGCGATGTTTAAGCGCGAACGCATTTAGTCGGTTGCCGGTTCGGGCGCATCCAGATTTGGGCAGGGCAAATGGGCGGCTTTCCAATCCATCGCCATTTGGATCCGGGCCCGGCCGCTTGGATGATCGAAGAAAATGAACTCTTCAAGCGGTGTGGGATCGAGCTTCCGATAAGCGCCGAGTTTCAGTGCGACCTTGCAAGCACCATCCGGTTCGCGCGACGTGTTGATCCCGAATTGATCAGCTTCGCGCTCAGTTGTGCGAACAATAGAATTCTGAACCGGTGTCGTCAGAAACGTGAACGTGACGAAAATTAGCATCAACAGCGGCAACCCGGCCGGATCGTCGATGCCGCGGACGCGCCATTTCTCGCCCCATCGTCGCACCGCGCGGTCGAATACAAATCTGGCAAATGCGAACCCGAACAACGCAACGACTCCAAGATAAATTGTTAGCTTGCCGCCGTGGTTGAGAACGTAATGGCCCATCTCGTGTGCCATCACCTCGCGAATTTCGGGCAGGGTGCATCTCGTGAGTAAATTGTCGTTGAGCGCGATGCGGGTGGTGCCGAGGATGCCGGCAACGTTCGCGCTCACCCGCGTGGTTTGGCGCGATGCATCGACTTCGAACACTTGCTTCACGGGAATCTGATTCGCCTGCGCCATGGCCAGGATTGGATCGCGAATTTTTGGATCGGTCAGCGGCTTGTAAGTGTTGAAGAGCGGCTCGACGTAAACTGGCGCGATGAAATTGCCCAGAAACGAAAGTACGACGGTAACCAGCGTTCCCCAGATCCACCACGTGCGCGGAGCGCGGCGAAATACCGCGTACAAAATCGAGACCGCGACGACGCCGGCGATCAGCCCAACCATGAGACCGGTCAGTTGTTGGGCGAACCAGGGCGCGAACGTTTGAGTGGCGAATCCGTATTGGTGTTCGCGGATGAAATCCTCATACAGCGTGAGCGGAAAACCCAGGGCCGCGACGATGAGAAGAAAGCAGACTGTGTAGATTGCGACTTGAAGTGTTTTGAACTTGGTCATGCGTTCGGCGAAATCGCGCAATCGGGCCGATAGTTTGGAGGCGAGCAGAAAGATCGCGATTACCGCGGCGACCAAAAAATTCCAAAGCAGCAACCAATAACCGCCTTCAAAATAGGCGTTCGATTTCGCCCGCTGATCGGCTGGAACCGTATCCAGCCAGGCTTTCGTTGCCTGAACCGGATCGAACCCGGTTGCAGTTTCAGTGGGCGAAGGCGATGGAACCTGTGCGTGTGCGACGCTGGAAAACGCGAGCCCAACAAGAACAATTGCGAGGATGCAGCGCAAAATCATTCTGCATCGATACAGAATTGCTGGAATAAAGGAAAGCCGGGCGTAACCCGGGTCGGGTTTGGCCTGTCTATTATGACATGAGAGCTTTGATTTTAGGTTTCGCAGCGGCGGCTGCCATCGCAGCCAATTCTCTCGCGGCCGAGCCGGCGCTTACGAAATTCACCGTCGACGGTATTGAACGTGAGGCGTTGATCTTTCTGCCGCCGACAACCAACAAAGCGCCGGTGATATTTGCGTTTCACGGTCACGGTGGAAACATGCGCTTCGCCGCAGCCGGTATGGCATTTCAGAATTCCTGGCCGGAGGCGATCGTAGTTTATCCGCAGGGATTGCCGACCCCGGGAATTGTCTTGGATCGCGAAGGCAAGAAACCGGGTTGGCAACGCGAAGCGGGTCAGGAAGGCGACCGCGATTTGAAATTCGTGGACGCGATGCTTAAGACTCTTCGCGAAAAATATTCGATCGACGAAAATCGCGTTTACGCGACGGGATTTTCCAACGGTGGATTGTTCAGCTACCTGCTGTTGTCCCAGCGCCCCGATGTTTTTGCGGCGTTCGCACCGGGTGGCGCGGTTTTGTTGCCACAGGTGTCCCTCACCAAGGCGCGACCGGTTCTTCATTATGGCGGCCGAAGCGATCAACTGGCGAAATTCGACAAACAGCAGGCAACGATTGAAAAAATTCGCCAATTCAACGGCTGCGCGGAGCAGGGGGAATCGTGCGGCGCGAACTGCACTCTTTATCCCTCGTCGAAAGCGACCCCGGTCGAGACATTTATCCATCCGCTTGGCCATATGTATCCGCCGGCCGTCACGCCGGTAATCGTCAACTTTTTCAAGCAACACCCGCGCACGTCGTGAGTTGATTCGGCTGGACTAGCAAATCGGACGGTGGAAAAATCGCACCACGATGAAAGGGCTTGCGTTTTGCGCCGCGATATTGTTTTTCATCGGCGGTCTGGCCGTCCAGGCCCAGCAAGGTACGCCGGCAGATCCGGCCCTCTACGGGACATATCCGACGAACTACAAAGACATCGTGACGACGTGGCTTAACCAGCAATTGGTCGACGCGGCCAGCGCCCGGATCGACTGGCAGGGCGATCCGCAACCGGCCGATCTCGGCAAAAATGGCGAGCATCTCTACGGATATCTGGTTCAATTTACAGTGAACGCGCGCAATCGATTCGGCACTTACACCGGAAAGCAACAGCATGGCGCGCTGATCAAGAACGGCGAAGTGATTAAAGGTTTAGGATTAGGTTATTGATAAAATTATGAAACTTAGCTCCCGCTCGAAATATTCCGCGCAAGGTTTGGTTGTCGTCTTTATTCTCGTCGCCATCCTGGTCGGCATTTGGTGGTATCTTCATTCAACCAAAGCGTCGACCGAACAGGATGCCATTCGTTATGGCCATGACGTTATCGACCGGCTGGTGATGAAACATGATCGTTCGGTTTTAGACAACGACCTTGCGCCGCAGGCGAAAATGGAGATGCCTCCGTCCCAACGCGACTTTCTCATTCAACAAATCGCCCAGTTTGGTACGCCCATGGAACCGATCAAGATTGAAGACAACGTGTCCTTCGACCAGGTTTTGGGGGGACTTATGGCCACGAATCCGCACGGCATTTTTACCGCGCACTTAAATTATCCGGCGCAGGCGGTGACGCTGCAGCTTGCCACCTCGCAAGGCGCCACGAAGTGGTTGATTGAAAACATTACTCTGACCAAGGGCAATGTTGGGCAGTAGATCAGCCTAACAATTTCTCGATCGCGTCGAGACAAATCTGCGACCACGTCTCAAGTGACTCGCGCCGCCCCAGCAGCTCATTTTTGCCAAGAAACGCGACGTTGGTGATCATCGCCTCGCGTTTTTCGACTTTGGGCTCGGCCAGTTTGAAAACATGAACGATACCGAGATGGACCTGTCCGACTTCGGTACTGTCATCGTTTAACAGTGCGACGATCCGGTCTTCGAATTTGGTATTAATCGAAATCTCCTCGCCAACTTCGCGTTCAACTCCCGCGCGATAGGCGGCTTCGTCGAGCGCAAACAGCGTTTCGTCAGTTTCGTTCATGTGGCCGCCGATACCGATCGATCCTTTGGAGACCAGACGTTGTTCACCCGCTTTTTTGCCCCGGACATAGTGCAGGACCGTGTTTCCATGGGCGAGCAGCACGTAAGGAATGATTTGTTTGTGGGTGGGATCGACTTCCGCTTTCGGCCGCGACAGGAAAAAATTCTTTCCGCGCGATAAAATTGCCTGAAGATACTTGCCTGGCTCGAAATTCAGCCCCTGAAAACTGCCGAGCTCATCGAACAGCGAACGCTTAATGACGAGAACGTTTTCTTCCGGCGGATTCATTAAGAAGTGACCAGTGACGCGCGACCAGTGACCAGCAGTTTCGCTTCGCTCAACATGACAGAAATATCAAAAAGAATACGAAACTCCGATCTGGGGCCCGATCAGATTCAAGCTTGGATTCGGATCGGTTTGTCCGCCATTGGACAAATGTTGGTACTGCACGCCCGCGTCCACTTTCCAGTGATCGTTAATCGGATAAGCAAATCCAATCCCAGTCAGAATGTTAAAAGTGAAGTCCTGTCCCTGCGATCCGCGGAAATCGGGATTGCTGTCGATCCAGCCGAGGCCAAGACCGCCGGAAAAGTAGGGGATAACGCGCCAGTTTCGTTGCACAAAATTGTAACGGCCGCCGAAATTGATCCCGAAATAATGATTTTCAATACCGCGAACGATTGGTTCCGCCATCAGGGTGAAGCAAAACTGATTGTAGCCCCGGGTCCAATTATCGGAATCGTTTACGCCCCAACGCACGCGGCCAGCCAACCATTGTGGCGCGATCTCGTAATTGTCGGGATTTCCGAAAACGCCAAGCAGGTAGGCGGATTGAAAGGCGACTTCGAACCGCGGGGGATCCAAAACTTCGCCTGGCGCGGCTTGAACTCCACTGGCCAGCAATCGGCCGCCGCTCAACAGCGCCAACCCTAAGATTCCCGCGCTCAACAATTTCATTCCGCGCGCAAGATAGAAGCGGGCCGATAATTTTCAATCGCGCTTGCCGACCGCGAAATGGGCAATCGCGGCACCGGCGAGAACAAGCGCGGCCGCAAAAGCCACGCATTCCGACAAAAATCTCGCGCCGCGCGTGATGGGATGCGTAGACGATCGCTTCTGCCGCTACGGAGACGGCGGAAGTTTTTTGTCGAAAAAATCACGCAACGCCGCGCGCGCCGCGTGATAACCGCACATTCCATGAACACCGCCGCCGGGCGGAGTTGAAGCGGAACACAAATAAACTCCCGGTAACGGAGTTCGATACGGTGTCGGGCTGGGAATTGGCCGCGCCAGTAACTGCCAGAAATCGACCGCACCGCCGTTGATATCGCCGCCGGCAAGATTCGGATTCGATCGTTCGAGGCCGGCGGGCCCCATTTTGTGCCGCGCCAGAATGCAATCCCGGAATCCGGGCGCGAAGCGCTCGATTTGCGATTCGATTTTTTCCGAGAGATCGACTTCGCAGCCAAACGGAGCGTGGCAGTATGCCCAAAGCGTATGTTGATTTCCCGGCGCCCGCGTTTCGTCGAAAAGGCTTTGCTGCGCCACCAGCACGAATGGTTGTTCGGCTATTCTTCCTTGTGCAGCTTCGCGTTCTGCAACTTCGATCTCCCGGAGACTGCCGCCAAGGTGAACCGTTCCCGCGCGACGGCAGGAGTCGGCCTTCCACGGAATCGGCGACGATAACGCATAATCGATTTTGAAAATTCCCGGGGCGTGCCGGAAATTTTGCAGCCGACAACGATAACCTTGGGGTAATTGATCTCGGGCAATCCGCGCAAATTGCCAAACTGTGGTGTCCAAAAGCGTTACCCGCGCCCTTGGAACATCGGCGAGTTGCTGAATCGATCGATTGGTCTCGATTGTTCCGCCGAGCTCGCGCAAATAATTCGCGAGAGCGTTGGAGATCGATTGCGAGCCTCCCCGCGGAATCGGCCAGCCGACTGCGTGCCCGGCCGTCCCGAGAACAAGTCCGAATGCGGCTGATATCGGCGACGTTAACGGAAGAAATGAGTGGGCCGCGATTCCGCCAAAAAAAGCGCGGGTGGATTCCCGTTGAAAAACTGATTTGACCAACAGTGTGGAGGGCATGAGAGCGCGCAGTCCAAATTTTGCCAAAGCAATCGGATGAC
>JAJPJU010000080.1 GCA_021324035.1 Spartobacteria bacterium
ATTGGAGCACGTCCGGAAATAATTACGGCGGAAGACAGTTCACGCGTTCGATAGATGGCGGAGTTAGCTGGCTTAGTCCCATCAACATTCCCCACTCGCCGTCCTGGGGAACGCTCGATGTCGATTCGAACGGCAACCTGTTTCTGGGCGGAGTAAATCTAAACACCGGTCAGATTTGGTGCATTCGGTCGGTCAACGCAAAAAATAGCACCGTGATACCAACGTTCGACCAAAGCACCGCTGTCGATCTTGGTGGTTTTATAAGTATGAGCGACCCGATTAATCCTGATGGACTTACCGGTCAGGTGTTCCTGGCGGTCGATCGCTCCGGCACGAGTACGAACAACAATGTTTATATGCTGGCCAGCGTGAGCCCGGTAGGTGGGACTTCCAACGCTGATGTCATGTTTGTTCGAAGCACGAATGGCGGACAAAGCTTTAGTGCGCCGGTTCGAGTCAATGATGATCCCGCGAATCCGTCCAAATGGCATTGGTTCGGCACTCTCGCGGTGGCTCCAAATGGACGCATCGACGTTGTCTGGTTCGATACCCGAAATGCCGCGAACAATACGAACTCGCAGCTGTTTTATTCGTATAGCAATGACGGAGGCAATAGCTGGTCGCCAAATGTGGCGGTGAGTCAATCGTTCAATCCATCTCTGGGTTACCCCAACCAGAACAAAATAGGCGACTACATTACTATCGTATCCGATAACACCGGCGGAAATGTGGCCTACTCCGCTACCTTTAACGGAGAAGAGGATATCTATTATGTTCGCGTTACTCCTAATTCCGGTAGCCCGACACCAACGCCAACCCCCACGCCAATAGGAACACCAACTCCTACTCCGACGCCAACAGCTACCGTTATTCCGAGTCCTACACCAACCGCTACGCCAATTGGCACGCCCTCACCGACGCCGTGTGGACGGTTTGGCTGCGGACCAACGCCAACGCCTACTCCGACGCCAACTCCAACCGCGACTGCAACGATTGCACCCAGTCCGACTCCAACGCCTACTTCGACGATTGTTGCGAGTCCGACGCCGACGCCAACTCCAACTGCAACGATTGCACCCAGTCCGACGCCGACGCCAACTCCCACTCCAACGCCGACATCAACTCCAGTCCCAACGCCTACAGCCACGCCGGCTCAGACGCCTACTCCCACGCCATGCGGACGAGGTGGGTGCGGTCCAACGCCAACCCCAACCCCGACGGCCACGATCGCATCCAGCCCAACCCCGACGCCTACTTCGACAGTTATTGCTAGTCCCACGCCTACACCAACGCCTACTCCAACTCCAACTTCAACCGTTGGTGCGAGTGCAACACCTACACCTACGCCAACGCCAACGCCGGTACGGAGAGGACCGTAGTCAGGATTTGCCGAACTGCGTGGTAAACTCGCGAATCGCAGTTTGAATTTTCAAATCGACGTCTTCCTGCGTCTCGCTGCCGAGATCTTTTTTGCGAACCATTAGCGAATGATCGCCGCCATTGACCAGGTGTAAAAAGTTCGGCGCCGTCATTTTGTTTCGCACAGGCTCGAGTAAATCGAGTGGACAAAGAACGTCGAGCGTTCCCTGGACGAACAGGATCGGTGTCTGGAGGGTGAGCAAAACTTCGTCGCGCAATTTCGTTCGATCGCCCATCGCGCAAAGCGGATAGCCGAGACAGATCAGGCCATTCACTTCTTCTTCCAGCGCCACGTGGCATCCAATTCGTCCGCCCATGCTTTTGCCGATCAGAAAAATCGGTCCGGCAGATTTGTCCCGGATTTGAATCAAGGCTTCGCGGTGAGTGGCGATCAATTGAGGCAAGCGGTCCGGACGTTTGCGGCCTTCCCGCATGTAACTGTAATCGAGCGTCTGAACTTCGCCGATTTCGCGTAAATGCTTCGCCCAACGCTGCATCCATGGATGCGATGATGGCGCGCCCGCGCCCGGAGCGAATAGAAAGAAGGTTTTCATACGTATGGATTTTCCATGTTATGAAAATGTTTGTCGCGGCATAGCGTCTGATTAAAAATCCGAAAATCGAATTTCGAAACAATTTCCAGATCCTCAAATATGCTCGGTTTTTGAATTTCGTTATTTGCCGCCTTGTTTCGAGATTCGATATTCGGGCTTCGAATTTCGAAGGACATCCTCCGTTTAGGATGACATTCAGTTCTTGCCCAGTTGCAACGGAGCCTTTAAGACATTTGCCTGGTATGGGTGGCGTAAATAGGAAGCAGTTGTCGGCGCCGTAATTCAAAACTGTAGTCATGCTGTTCAACTCACTCACGTTTGTCGTTTTTTACGTGATCGTGACCACGCTGTATTGGAGTTTTCGTGGCTGGGAGTTGCGAAAGAATCTTCTCGTAGTCGCCAGCTATATTTTTTACGGCGCATGGAATCCGCCATTCGCCGCGTTGCTTTTCTCGACAACGGCGATGGATTTCTGGCTCGGCCGGAAAATTGGAAAATCCCAAACTCATTCGGCCAAGAAGAGATGGCTGGTGGCCAGCGTATGCATGAATCTCAGCATGCTCGGCTTCTTTAAGTACGGAAATTTTCTGCTCCTGAACTTTCAATGGCTGCTCGCCCGGGTCGGAATCATCTATCAGCCGCCACATCTGGATATTCTGCTGCCGGTAGGGATTTCTTTTTACACCTTCCATTCGCTGTCCTACACCCTCGACATTTATCGTGGCGTGTTGCAGCCGACACGGTCCCTCCGCGATTTCATTCTCGCGGTTTCGTTTTTTCCGCAGCTTGTTGCCGGTCCAATCGTTCGAGCCGGCGATTTTCTGCCGCAGCTGCATCATCCGCCGCGTTTGAAGACGAACCAGTTTTTTTGGGGCCTCGCCCTAATGACTTTGGGCTTGTTCGAAAAAATTGTCCTCGCCGACACTCTCCTCGCCGGCCCGGCCGATCGCATCTTCGGTTATCCCGGTCCCCTGGTTGCCCTCGATTCCTGGGCGGGCGTGCTCGCGTTTGCCGGACAGATCTTTTTTGATTTCGCCGGCTATTCCATCACTGCAATCGGCGCCGCCCTCACCCTCGGTTTTCATTTGAAGGACAACTTCCGTTTTCCTTACGCCGCGATCGGCTTCTCGGATTTCTGGCGACGCTGGCACATTTCGCTTTCCACTTTTTTGCGCGATTACCTTTACATCCCGCTGGGTGGCAATCAGGTCCGGCCCTTTCGAATGGCGATCAATCTGGTGATCGTCATGTTTCTCGGTGGTCTCTGGCACGGCGCCGCCTGGACCTTTGTGGTCTGGGGTTTGTTGCACGGCTCCTATCTTGTGATCGAACGAGTCATCCGGATTTTTTTCGAAAACAAGACCTGGGCCGGCCGTCCGATCACGCGCGTTGTCGCCGGTTTCGCAACTTACGGGGCCGTTTGCATCGCATGGGTTTTTTTCCGCGCGTCGGATTTCACCGTCGCCAGCCGGATGTTGACCGGAATGTTTGGCGGTCATCCGAACGGAGACATGATCCTGACAACTCGCGAATTGTTGCAAATCGGACTCGTGACGGCGGGTGTTATTTCAATGCATTGGGCAATGCGCGAGGAGTCATTTGAAACCGCCGTCATTCGGATGCCCGCGTGGGCAATCACCGCGATCGGGTCGGTGATGGCGTTCGCAATTATTTTCACTCAAGGAACCAGTAATGCCTTCATTTATTTCCAATTTTAAGCAGCGGCTTCGTTTGCCGCGGATGTTTTTCCGCAAGCCGACGCGAGAAGAACAAATTCACGGGGGGCCGCCTCTGGAATTTGAGCGGCCAATTCCGCCGGCGCCCTGGCGTGGAATAACCGTTGTGATCACAATCCTTGTGATCGCAGCTACGGTCGCCTGGGAACTGTATGCGCGCTGGCTCGGTTACTCTCCCACGATCAACGACAACGAAGACCTTTGGACAATGGCGCGCCGAAAAGTTCAGCCGGAGTCGATCGTCATCATCGGCGATTCACGGGCTTGGTTCGATTGCGATCTTGATGAATTTCAAAAAGGTTTGGGCAAGCGGCCGATCCAACTTGCAATGCCGGGATCAACTGTTTACCCGGCGCTGGCCGATCTGGCCGACGACAAAAATTTTCATGGCACAATCATCTGTAGTTTCGTCCCGATGTTATTTTTCGCGCCACCCGGCAGTCCGCCGATGGAACGCGCCGAAAAAACCGTAAAGCGATCTCACAACCAAACCCCGGCCCAGCGGGTGAGCGAATATCTCGGCATTTGGCTGGAGGAGCATGTCGCGTTTTTGAAGCCGGATGATCTCAGTCTCGAAGGGTTTTTGAATCGATTGCCGATTCCGAATCGTCCCGGCGCGCGCGTTCCCCCGACGTTTCCGCCTTACTTTGGAACCGAAGATCGCGAGCGCCGCGCCCGGATGTGGGAGAAATGCGCCGAGCCGGGAAGCGAACTGGCGAAGCAAATTCAACAGATCTGGCTTCCGCTTTTCACGCCGCCACCTCCTCCCAGTTATATCCCACCGGACGTTTTCATGGCGGGAATGAAGGAAGGCATTCAGAAACGTTTCGCCGATGTAACGGCCGCGATCGAAAAAATCCGGGACCGCGGCGGCAAAATTGTTTTCGTCCGTTTCCCTCACAGCGGCGGACTGAAGGAACTCGAAGATAAGATCATGCCGCGCCAGCAGAGTTGGGATCCGTTGCTGCAAATGACCAAAGCACCGGGAATCTACTATTCCGACTTTCCCGAACTATCCGGATTCAATTGCCCGGAATGGTCGCATTTGACCGCAGGCGACTCGGTCGAGTTCAGCAGACGGCTGGTTCCGCATCTGCGCCAAGCGCTGAAGCTGTAGGCGTTCGCCGCGGCGAACGCCGATTTCGGTCGCGGAGTTGTAGGGCGTCTGTGTCAGACGCCGGTTTAGATCGCTACAGTTCACGCCCATGCAATTCAGTCTCCTTCAAACTGAAATTGATATGGCCAATCATCGGGATTTTTAACGAGTCCCGCTCGAACCGGATTCAGTCGAATGTAATCCCATTTCTCCGACGCAGATTCATCAGTCCGAAGCAGCCGGTCGAAACAGCCTTCTTGCCAGTGCCAAATAGACCGGAGATCCTCGGGTTTGCGAACGCGGTGTGCATCGTTGAACCAGCGTTTGAACCATTTTGCGAAGGCGCTAACCGAGGCATCGCGATCAATTGGTGCCGTTAAGACATGTAAGTGATCAGGCATTGCGAGAGCGCTCAAGACCACCCATTGATCCAGCCTCTGAAGACCGACCGGCAAATTGTCCAACACGAATCGTTTGCAAGAACGCGCTTTCGGCCACTCACGCAAAAAGTCAGAAAATAGACCGTCTCCTGCTCCCAAGGCAGCCAATTTGGAATTCTCGGCGGGCGACTCACGTTCTGGGGATTTCCATTGTAGCGGCGTCTGGTCACACGCCAAGGAAAACCGACTGCGGGCCGTCTGTGTCAGACGCCGATTCCGGTGGCCGTCTCTCAGAGACGGCCTACAATTCAGGCCTACAATTTGATTCCGATGGCGACCGTTTTACCAACTTCAGTTAAAGCCGCTCTGCTCAGTGATGCTCCAATGGATGCAATCCAGGTCCAGGGCTGGATCCGCACCCGCCGCGATTCGAAGGATTTTTCGTTCGTCGAACTCAACGACGGTTCGTCATTAAAAAACCTTCAAGTCATCGCGCGCAATTCGCTTCCGAATTATTCCGATGTTCAAAAATTGACGACAGGCGCTGCGATTTGCGTCCGCGGCGCGTTGGTGGCTTCTCAAGGCAAGGGACAAAAATGGGAGCTCGTGGCCGAGAATATCGAGATCGTTGGTCTGGCTGACGATTCCTATCCTCTTCAGAAGAAAGGACATACTCCGGAGTTTTTGCGCGAGATCGCGCATCTGCGGCCGCGCTCCAACCTCTTTGGCTCCGTGTTTCGGGTTCGCAGCCGGTTGGCGTTTGCCATTCACAAGTTTTTTCAGGAGCGCGGGTTTGTTTACGTGCACACCCCAATCATCACCGGAAGCGATTGTGAAGGCGCCGGTGAATTGTTTCGAGTTTCGACGATTGATTTGAAGAATCCGCCGCGAAAAGACAACGAGATCGATTACGCGAAAGATTTTTTTGCCCGCCAAACGTATTTAACCGTGAGCGGCCAGCTCGAAGCCGAAGCATTCGCTTGTGCCTTGTCCAAAGTTTACACCTTCGGACCAACCTTTCGCGCCGAAAACTCGAACACCTCTCGCCACGCCAGCGAATTCTGGATGATCGAGCCGGAAATGGCCTTTTGCGATTTGAACGGCGACATGGACCTGGCCGAAGAGATCGTGAAATACCTCGTCCACGACATTCGCGAAAATTGTCCGGACGAAATGGAGTTGTTCTCCAAATTTGTGGACAAGGAACTTCCCCCGCGGCTCGATTTCGTTCTGGAGCGTCCGTTTCAACGCACGACTTATACGGAAGCGATCGAGCTCTTGAAGAAGAGTGGCGAAAAATTCGAGTTCCCAGTCGAATACGGTTTGAACCTGCAATCGGAGCACGAACGGTGGCTGACTGAAAAGCATTTCAGATGTCCGGTGACCGTTTTCAATTTCCCGAAAGAAATAAAACCGTTTTATATGCGGTTGAACGACGACAACAAAACAGTGACCGCGATGGACCTGCTCGTTCCCGGAATTGGCGAGATCGTTGGCGGCAGTCAGCGTGAGGAGAGGCTCGACGTTCTCCAGGAGAATATGCGCCGGCACAAAATGGATCCGGCCGATTACAAATGGTACACCGATCTTCGCCGTTACGGAACCGTTCCGCATGCCGGTTTCGGCCTTGGTTTTGAGCGGATGCTCATGTTCGTGACCGGCGTCTCCAACATTCGCGACGTCATCCCGTTTGCGCGGACTCCGGGCAGCGCTGAATTCTGAAGCCACCGCGCCGTCTCACAGAGACGGCCTACAAATTCTTCGCCGCACCTAATTGTAGGGCGTTTGTGTCAAACGCCATCCCGGGCAGCGCCGCGTTCTAGATCAGTCGCCTTGTCGCACCGCGTCGGCGAACGCCACATTGCCGGACTTCAGGTCCAGCTCCGCTTCTAACGCAGTCCCGAAAATGTGGGCACGGTTTTCATCGAATTCATTTTCCCAGCGGGCGACGACGACTGTTGCCAGACAATTGCCAATCACGTTCACGGCGGTCCGTCCCATGTCCATCAATTCATCGACTCCGAAAATCACCGCGACGCCAATTGGTCCAAGTCCGTTGGGAATGAACGAATTCAGGGCCGCAAGCAAAATCACCAGGGATGATCGTGGCACGCCTGCGACCCCTTTGGAGGTCAGCATCAACGTCAGCATCATGGTGATTTGCGCCGCCAGGCCCATGTGCCAGCCCATGGTGGTTTCGGCAGCCTGCGCCACGAACACGGACGCCATCGCCAGATACAAGGTCGATCCAGCGAGATTGAACGAGTAACCGGTTGGCATCACGAACCCGACGATGGAGGGCGGCACCCCAAATCGTTCCATGGCCTGCATTGCTTTGGGCAA
>JAJPJU010000287.1 GCA_021324035.1 Spartobacteria bacterium
ACGTCTTCGGCTTGCGACGGCTGCAACACCTGGTGCTCAACGAAAAGTTCGGCGACTTGTTTATCGTTCATAGAATGTGAAGTCGTTCTGCATCCGGGGAGCGCAGGCCGCTGGCCTGCGGGTTTCGGCGGCCCGCCGAAACGATCTTTCCGAAAGTTCGCGATGGCGAGCCGCCATCGCCGGCACGCGAGCCGCGTGCGCTCCCCAGAAAAGTTCGGCGACTTGTGTCGTTCACGATATTTATTTAGTGATTTAGCGATTTAGTGATTTAGCGATTTCAAAGCAATTCTTCTCCGTTCGTTAAATCACTAACTCATTAAATCGTTAAATGTATTAGCTCACGTCTCCAATCGTGATTGAGATGACTTCATCCGCCGTGGTAACACCGGCCAGGACTTTGCGGATGCCGTCTTCGCGCAAGGTTCGCATTCCAAGTTCGCGCGCGCGTTGACGCAAATTCAAGGTCGAGCTGCGCTTGTTGATCATGTGGCTAACTTCGTCATCGAGGACAAAAATTTCGAAAATGCCCATCCGGCCTTTGTAGCCGGTGCCACGGCATTGTTCGCAACCGCGGCCCTGCATGACCTGCGCGTCTTGCAATTGTCCCGGTTCGATTCGGAGCGCGCGCATTTCGCTCTCTGTGAGTTCCGCCGGCTGCTTGCAGTGTGGGCAAATCCGGCGAACAAGGCGTTGCGCCATGATCGCTCGTAACGACGAAGCAACGAGGAACGGTTGAACCCCGATGTCGATCAAACGTGCGATCGCGGACGGCGCATCATTCGTATGGAGCGTGCTGAAAACTAAATGGCCGGTGAGCGAGGCGTTGGTGGCGATGCTGGCGGTCTCGAGATCACGAATTTCACCGATCATGATGATGTTCGGCGCCTGGCGCAAAATCGAGCGCAGCGCGGCCGGAAACGTCATTCCAATCTCCGGACTAACCTGGACCTGATTGATGCCGGTCATCTGATATTCGATCGGTTCCTCGACGGTAATGATTTTGCGATCAGGCTTGTTCACGTAATTCAAGCAGGCGTAAAGCGTGCTGGTTTTTCCGGAACCGGTCGGACCGGTCACCAGAACAATCCCGTCCGGGAGTTGAATCAGGCGCTCGAATGTTTCCTGGTCGTCGCTAAAAAACCCAAGCTCGGGCAAGCCCAACATCAGGCTCGATTTGTCGAGCAAACGCATGACCACGCTTTCGCCATGATTGGTTGGAATCGTCGAGACCCGGAGATCGAGCGGTTTCTTTTTGATCTTCACCTGAATGCGGCCGTCCTGGGGCAAGCGTTTCTCGGCGATGCTCATGGAGCCGGTCATGATCTTGAGCCTGCTGACAATGGCCGACTGCAATCGTTTTGGAGGCGATTGCATTTCCTGCAAGACGCCGTCGATCCGAAATCGCACCCGGAACTTTTTGTCGAGCGGCTCGAGGTGAATGTCGCTCGCGCCCGCGCGGTGGGCTTCGATGATCAACATCGACACCAATCGAATGATCGGAGCATCTGCTTCATCGGTTTCGGCGATCGCTGCGCCGTCGCCAATTTCCAGTCCAAGTTCTACATCTTCGCCGATTTTCTGCTGAATAATGTCCGACGCCTCATCGGCTGTGCCGTAATATTTAATGAGCGCTTCGCGGATCTTCTCGGGGCTGGAGCAAACCAGTTCGAGCTCGCGCTGCAGCAAAAAGCTCAAGCTGTCGATGGTATCGATATCGAGCGGATCGCTGACCGCGACCATGAGTCCGGTTTCGCCGAACCCGACCGGGATCACTTTGAATCGGCGAGCGTCTTCGGCCCGAATCTGTTTGATGATATCCGGTGGAATGATCATCGCCGAGAGATCGATCCAATCCACGTGGGCCTGGGCCGCGATTGAGCGCGAGACGTCGGATTCGCTGACGACGCCGTCCTTGATCAGAACATCGAGGACTTTATCCTGACCATTCAAACGTTTGCGCGCGGCGTCGATTTGTTTGCGCGAAACGAGCCCGATATCTTGCAGGACTTTAAGGACGTAATCTTCGTTCTGTTGCACGGCTCGAACGGACGCAATGGCAATCCGTGGGATTAGATCGTACGAACCCAGCTTTGCGGTGTCAACGGACTCGCCAACGAAGATGTTCCAAGCTGTAACGCGACTGTTGCTCGGGGGAGGGATTGCAACCGGCCCATACGGCCGGCTTCGCGTTGAAACACGAATGCAAATTTTGACTCCGTGGTTAAACGCCTTCTTTCCAGAAACCGTTTCCGTGTCTTTCGCGCATTTACTGTTGGTGCGCTTTTTTCGACCGGCATCTTTCTCGCGTTGTTCGGGGTGGCCGCGAGGTCGCCGGTCAGGACGACCGGAACGCCGATGGCTAACCCTCGCTGGTCGATCGTTAATTCTCCCA
Organism: Spartobacteria bacterium; assembly: GCA_021324035.1. GTDB lineage: Bacteria > Verrucomicrobiota > Verrucomicrobiia > Chthoniobacterales > UBA10450 > AV40. The sequence goes on from JAJPJU010000287.1 coordinate 2,393, forward strand.
ACACCGGGTTTGCGCCTACGCTTCTCTCAGCGCTGACCTGTGTGGGCGCTTCGGATTGCTGGACGGTCGGTCGTTCCGAGATCGGGCAGACCTATACCAGCACAACTTTCATGCGATGGAATGGCCAGTCCTGGCAGGTAGTTCCTTCTCCAAGCGTGGACAAGAGAACGAATGGTCTCGTCGCTATCGCGTGTTTGTCGAGCTCGTCATGCTGGGCAGTCGGCTACACCATCGACATTCAAACCGTCTCAGTGCAAACATTGATCCTTCGGTGGGACGGCACCTCATGGACAATCGCCCCATCGCCCAACGTCGGGACGGGATTTAACGCCTTGTATGGTGTTGCGTGCACAGCGGAAACGTCGTGCTGGGCAGTCGGCTTCGAAAACG
>JAJPJU010000017.1 GCA_021324035.1 Spartobacteria bacterium
CCCGTTGTCACCGGGACTTTCAACGTCTGACCTTTGCGCCAAACCGTCAGCTCGACCTTTTGGCCGATCTTCTTTTTCAAAATCTCATGCTGCAACTGCGAGTCAGTTGCCACTGAATTTGCATCCACCTGGGTGATTACATCGAAAGGTCGCAGATCGCTTTTGTAAGCCGGCGCGTCGGCTTCGATTGTTCGCACGACCACGCCTTTGTCGACGCCTTTGAACAAATCGCGAATCCCAGGATCATCGCCGAGGGTCTCGATGCGAATGCCAAGCCATGGTCGCATGATCTTGCGGCCGGCGATCAATTCGTCGCCGATTTCCTTGACCATGTTGCTCGGGATCGCGAAACCGAGACCGCGGTTGATCCCGTTGATCAGCGTATTCATGCCGACAACCTTGCCGTCGATGTCGCATAACGGTCCGCCGCTGTTGCCCGGATTAATTGACGCGTCGGTCTGCAAATAATCCGAGATGGAATAGCCGCTGGTCGCAAGAAGCTTGCTCCGGCCTTTGCCGCTGATCACGCCGTAAGTAAACGTGTAATCCAGTTTGAACGGTGCTCCGATCGCGAATGCGAACTGCCCGACGCGGACGGCATCGCTGTCGCCAAGCTGAGCGTAGGGAAGGTCTTTCGCCTCTATCTTGATGACCGCGACATCGGTTTTTTCGTCAGTGCCGACGACTTTGGCGGTAAATTCGCGCCCGTCTTTGAGTTTCACGTCGATCTTATCGGCGGCTTCGACGACATGGAAATTGGTAAAGATGTATCCGTCAGGCCGAACGATGAAGCCGGAGCCTTCGCTTTGGATGGGCTGAAGCTCCCGCTGCGGGCGGCGGTTGTTCTGGTCTGGAGGACCTTGAAAGAAAAGGTCCTCAAAGGCCGAAGTCTCGGTATCGGCTTTTTTGGATACCTCGATGATAACGACACTTGGCGCGACAACCTCAAAAACTTTGGCGAAAGCATTGTTTAGCTGGTGGACGACATCCTTGCCCTGTTCGGCGGCGGCGGCCGAAACCGTCGGGCTGGGTGGCAATTCCGGGGTCGCTCCCTTGAGTAAAAGCGGCCCACAGGCGAAAGTTGTGATGAAAGATAGGATCAAACGCATGAGTTCCGAATTGGACAGCATTCAACATGCTACGTTCAACGGCGCAGTCCACTGGTTGCCTGTCTCGGAGCCCGATGTGAATTGCAAGGCAAACTGCTTGACTGGTGATATAATATCGACCGTCTCTCTCCGGATATGCGTTCAATAGGGTTAAATCGAGCACTGGTGGGTATTGTCGCAGGCCTCTTTGTGCTTGTGGCGGTGCGGCTTTTCTTTTACCAGCATCCGGCGAAACCAATCACAGGCGAAGAATTTGTTCGCGCGCTGGATACGCATCAAACCTCTTTGATCGACCGCTATTTTCGCGAAAAAAACGACCCTAACGTGCGCGTCACGAGCGACCGTTCCCTGCTATTCACCGCCGCTCTCCGCGAGGACGCGCCTCTCGTCCGAAGACTTTTGAATGCGGGAGCCAGCGCAGACCTGACTGACGACGCAGGAGTTACTCCGCTGATGGTCGCAGCGATGCATGGCGACCTGGAATTGGTCCGCGCGTTGATCGGGCACGTAAGCGACGTCTCGGCGAAGGACCGCGCGGGACATTCCGCTCTTTATTATGCAGTCAATGCCCAGAAGATTGAGATCGTTGATCTTTTACTCAGTCTGACGCCGAACCTTGAACTCGCTTATGGCGATAGCGGCGAGCTGTTGACCCTCGCGTTGGGAAGCAAGGATTCGAAGATTTCGCAGGATATCCTTTCGAAACTGCCACGATTCGAGCAGTGGAGCTCGGGGGCGCTGGCGGCGTTAGACGCAGCGTTGCGGGCGGGCGATCGCGACGGGGTTCGTCTGTTGCTGTCGAAACACATTCCACCACCGACCCCCGAAGGTAAGAGCGTCCCGCTGTTGGCTTACGGGATCGAAACCGATAATACCGCGCTATTTTCGACCCTGCTGGAATGCGGGGCCGACCCGAACACGGTGCTGCCCAATAAGTATGACAAGGAATTCCTGGACTCGCTGCCCTCAAAGTCGTTTCGCAATTACATCGAGGACGACAAGAATGTCACCTGTCTGATGCTGGCGGCAGGGCTGGGAAAAACGGATTACGTACGTGCGCTATTGCAAGCCGGCGCCGAACGCAACCGCGCGACTGGCCGTTACAAAATGATCCCGCTTTATTTCGCGGCAGAACTTGGACACTGGCAGGCTGCACAGCTCCTTCTGGGTAGCGGACCGGATCCCGAGAAATTACGCATCGAGATTTCGTTGTCGTCCCAGAAGATGACTTTGTTCAAAGACGGAGTTTCGATTTTGAACTCTACCGTTTCGACCGGCCGGGAAGGTTACTCCACCAAGCGGGGTAATTTTGTGATCACGGATAAAGAGCGAAATCATCGATCGACGATTTACCACGTCGATATGCCGTATTTTATGCGGCTCAGTTGCCTCGATTTTGGAATGCACGAAGGCTACGTCCCGAATTACCCGGCCTCCCATGGCTGCATTCGTCTGCCGGGTGACACCGCGCGTAAGTTGTTCGCGGAGATACCGATCGGCACGCTGGTGACGGTTCAATAAGGCAAAGACCGGCACTGGGTCAGTTTCACTGACCCACTACCCAAAGACCGGACTCAGGCATCGGTGCGGGGCGCACTTTTCGGTGCGCATATTGACACAAATCCGCCCGCTTTTAGCGTTCCAATCCTACTGAAATGCAAACTTTGGTTAACGGAGACGGAAAGCAGTTCGTGTCGCACGCGCCCGGGTATTGGTCGGCCGATGGCGGGGTTGGGCCCGAGCTTTGGAACGATTGGAAGTGGCAGCTGAAAAACCGGGTGACGTCTTTGCCGCAGCTGGAAAGATTTATCGCCCTCAGCGACGAGGAACGCAGTGGCGTTTTGCTGTCCGGTGACAAACTCGCCCTCGCGGTCACGCCTCATTTTTTCAACCTGATTCCACGCGGCAACCCCAACGATCCGATCCGGCGCCAGGTGATACCGCGTGTCGAAGAGACGTGGGGCTCGCCTTATGACATGGCCGATCCTTGTGGTGAAGATTCGCACATGCCGGTGCCGGGCCTGGTGCATCGTTATCCGGACCGCGTTTTATTTTTGGTGACCGACCGATGCGCCGCCTACTGCCGTTACTGCACGCGGTCCCGGGTCGTCAGCGGAGTGGGTGAACAGGAACTTCACACCGATTTCGAAGAAGCGTTTCGTTATCTCGAACAGCACACCGAAGTCCGCGACGTCCTTTTGAGTGGCGGCGACGCCTTGATTTTCAGCGATGACAAGATCGACAAACTTTTGACGCGGCTGCGCGCGATCAAACACATCGAATTCATCCGGATCGGAACACGAGTGCCGATTTTTTTGCCGCAACGGATTACTCCCGAGCTTTGCGCGATTCTGGCGAAACATCATCCGCTTTGGATGAGCGTCCACGTCAATCACCCGCGCGAGCTCACGATTGAAGTGAAGGAAGCGCTTGAACGTTTGGCCAACGCGGGCATTCCGCTCGGAAATCAAAGTGTGTTGCTGGCCGGAGTGAACGACGACCTCGAAACAATGAAGACGCTCGTTCAGAAACTTCTGATGTGCCGCGTCCGGCCCTACTACATTTACCAGTGCGACCTGATCAACGGTTCATCGCATCTGCGCACATCGGTCGCCAAGGGAATTGAAATCATCGAAGGCCTGCGCGGTCACACTACTGGTTACGCCGTTCCGCAATACGTCATCGACGCTCCTGGCGGCGGCGGCAAAGTGCCGATCAATCCCGGTTACGTGCTCTATCACGACAACGAAAAGATCGTGATTCGAAATTACGAAGGCAAAATCTTCGAGTATCCGGAATCAGGAAACGAAAACGTCCAATTCGCGCCTCAGCGTGAATATCACGACGAGTATTTGTATTCCTAGACAGGATCCACAAGATTTTACAGGATTTGCTTCTGTTTAATCGAATTCAATCCTGCTAATCCTGTCTGGTAATGGCTTTGTCTCTGTTCCTGATCCAGCTCCTGGTCTCAGCGTTCCTCGCGATTTTGTTTTTGCAGTCGGGAATCGACAAGGTTGTGGATCGACAGGGGAATCTGCAGTGGCTGAGTGGACATTTTGCCAAGAGCCCTCTCGCGGGAATGGTCCCGCTGATGGTCGGAGTTCTAACCATTATTGAGATCGCCGCCGGATTGCTGAGCGCAATCGGATTTGTCGCGTTGCTCATCTCCCACAATCCAATCATCGCGTTTTATGGCGCGATCGTTTCTGCGATCGCGATTCTTTCTCTGTTCTTTGGGCAACGAATGGCTAAAGAATATGCGGGCGCGGCGGTTCTGGTTTCGTACTTTCTGGTGACGCTGGTCGCGATTTACGTTCTCGGCCGGTAAAAGAATCGCGCAAAGACAGGATTTAGTCAGGAGAGCAGGAACAGAGGAACTCTATCTAGCAACTCATGAAAACAATTTCGCGAACTTTGCTCGCATCCTCGGCGCTGGTGTTTGCGGTTGGCGCATGGATTCACACCTCCGCGTTTGGTCGATTGTCAGCCGCGCTGGCGAAATCGGATCTGCCCGCGTTCTTTGCTCAAGGCTTCCGAACGCTTTGGCTGATGGATTCGGCGGTCCAGATCGTAATAGCGATCGTGTTCGCGTTTGTTGCAATTAGACCGCACCCAGCCGCGAAGCCTGTCGTTTTCTTAATTGCGCTGATTCCACTCGCGACGGCTGTTTTCATTTACTATTTCATCGGCAACTTCATCGGCGGCCATTTGTTCCTGGTCGGCTCAGTGACGGCAATTCTTGGCGCGCTGCTGCTAAGACCGGGCGATTGAGGGCGATTGGCTCTACCTAAACTGATCCGGTTTGATCGGCCTAATCCGCCGTGAGCAGAGAATCCTGTGAATTCTGTCTAGTTCTTCTGATAAACAACTTCGCCGCCAATAATCGTCATCTCGTTTTTTGTCTTTAGAATTTCCGGTTCGGAAATTTTCATGATGTCAGCCGATAAAACGGTGAAGTCAGCCAGTTTGCCCACTTCGATTGTGCCTTTGTCCTTTTCCTGAAACGACGCGAACGCTGCCCAAATCGTAAACATTTTGAGCGCTTGCTCACGGGTAACGGCCTGTTCCGGATGCCATCCCGCCTTGGCCAAATCGCCGGTCCGGCCCGAACCTTCGGCGGGCAGGCTCTCGCTTTTTCCTGGTAATGGTTTGCGGGCAACAGCCGCGTAAAATTCAATCATTGGCTCACCGCGCTCGACCGGCGCATCCGATCCCCCGCAAATGATCGCGCCCGATTGCAGCAACGATTGCCATGCATAGGCGCCGGCGAGCCGGTCCATTCCCAATCGTTTCGGCGCGAAAAATAAATCGCTGATGGCATGCGATGGCTGCATCGACGCGATCACGCCGAGCTTCGCGAACCGCGGCAGATCGACGGGATCGAGATTCTGTGCGTGCTCAACGCGCCACCGCGGTTCTTTGATTTTCCGTTGCTCGTTTGGCACGGCTTGGAACGCCGCCTCATAAAGATCGAGGATTGTTCGATTGGCGCGATCGCCGATGGCGTGGGTTTCGACCTGAATGCCACGACGCAATGCTTCCTCAAACATCGGGCTCAACTCTTCCGGCTTTTGGGTGAGATAACCGGAAGTGTCGGGTGCATCGTTGTAGGGCTTGAGCAAGGCCGCCCCCCGGGATCCAAGCGCACCGTCGAAAACAACTTTGATTGTTCGCTGGGTCAAATGGTCGTTGAACGCGTCAATCCTTGCGCCTTCGCTCAAGAACCTTTCGGCATCTTCACCAGGACCGTAAACGCAGTTCACGAACCGGATCTTCGCTTTGCCGTCCGTGTAAGCCTTCTTAATTAGATCGATGTCGCTTTTGTGACTTCCGGCGTTTTGAATCTCGCACCAGCCCAGGCCGATCTCGCGCTTAATCCCGGTCAGCAAAGCCTGCTCGCGCTCGGCCGCAGTTGGTTGCGGAATATTTTTACGAACAAGCTCCTGCGCGCTGTCGGTCAACATTCCGGTCGGTTCGCCAGTTTGTTTGTCCTTGAGAATTTCGCCGCCAAAAGGATTGGGCGTGTTTTTGTCGATGTTGGCGATTTTGAGTGCGGCCGAATTAGCGACTGAAGCGTGGCCGTCGGCGCGGGTCAGAAACACTGGATGATCGGTTGCGATTTTGTCGAGGTCCTGGCGAGTCGGAAACCGGGACGGTTTCCAAAAGGTTTCGATCCAGCCGCGGCCGGTGATCCATTTGCCGGGAGAAGTCTTGGCCGCGCGGGCGGAGACTTTTGACAGAAAATCAGCGAGGGTATTTGTGCGTTCGAGATTAAGTGTCAATTCGCGTTCGCCGATCCCAAAAATGTGACAATGCGAATCGGTCAGGCCCGGAACCAGGGTGCGACCGCGCAGGTCGACCACGCGAGACGCATGGAATTTCCGGGCATTGTCGTTGGAGCCGACGAACAGGATGCGGCCGCCTTTGACCGCGACCGCCTGGGCCCGGGGTTGTTTGTCGTTAACGGTGTAAATATTTCCGTTCAGAAGGAGCAAATCCGCCTTGGCCTGGCTATGGCGCGACAAATCCGCATTGTCCTCGGCCGCGAAGGCAAGGAAATTTAACGCGCAAAGCGAAAATAAAATTGCGAGCCGGATGGGCGCTTTCACTTGACGGTTTGCCGAAGTTTTGACGTGATCATCTTTGCGAATCGCTCAGTTTTCTGTATCGGAAAAGCAGTGCGTAACGCTATGAGAATGAACCGCGAATTTTCTTTTGTCCGCACTGTTTCCATTTATACACTCATGACTTCACCGCACGCGAGCAATCAACCTTAACTCTGCAGCGTTTGAACGAGGCACATCCTAATTCCACCTTCGATTCGTTTTTAGTTTGTCGGCTGAGCCCGGACAGGGGAGACGTGCGCTGACGTTATGGCCAATTTCTTTCCACGGTGGTGCAACTGGCTCCCGCTCCAAATGGCGGTGGCCGGCTTTTTGATTGTTTGCGGCCTGACCGCGGCCACCTGGTATTACGTAACGCCCAAATATACCAAGGTCGGGTACCAACCGGTCCAGCCGGTGCCGTTCCCGCACGACATCCACGTCACCCAGCTCGGGATGGATTGCCGTTATTGCCACAGCTTCGTCGAAGTGGCCGCGCATTCCAACGTGCCAAACACGCAGCTTTGCATGAACTGCCACACCCAGGTCCAAAAAGATAATCCGAAGCTCGAGCCGGTGCGCCAAAGTTGGAAGGACGGCCGTCCGATCGATTGGGTCTGGATTCATCGGTTGCCGGATTACGTTTTTTATAATCACGCGGCCCATGTGAATCGCGGCATCAGCTGCGCCAGTTGTCACGGCCAGATCAACCACATGCCGGTGGTTTACGACGCCAAACCGATGAGCATGGCCTGGTGTTTGGAATGCCATCGTCATCCGGAGAATTTCCTTCGCCCTGAAGATCAAATCACAAATCTGGATTGGAAGCCCGATGACGTGAAGCCGGCCGATTTCGTTGCGAAATACGGCCAGCCCCAGGGCGTGAACGACGATTGGTCGCAAAAGAAACATCTCACTCAAGCGGAAATTGGCCAGACGTTAAAAGAGCGCTGGCACATCACTCCGACAACAAATTGCCAGGGTTGCCATCGATGAAGCGCATATTTCAACATCCGCCTGAGCCCACGACCGGTAAGAAGTACTGGCGCAGTTTCGGCGAATACAGCAGCACCGCGGAATTTCGGGAGTGGTTCGAGCGCGAATTTCCCGCCGGGGCCGCTGAGTTGGATGAAAACGACTGGTCCCGCCGCGATTTCATGAAATTGATGGGGGCGTCGATGGCTCTGGCCGGTCTCGGCCTAACCAGTTGCCGCCGCCCGCAGATGCACATGGTGCCTTTCACCAAGAGCGTCGAGTGGACGATTCCCGGAAAATTTCTTTACTACGCAACCGCAATGCCGCGTCGGACCGGCGCGATTCCGTTGATTGCAACCACGGTCGATGGGCGGCCGATAAAACTTGAAGGCAATCCGCTCCATCCTGCGTCCGGCGGAGGAACGGATGTTTTTGCGCAGGCTTCACTGCTCGATCTTTACGATCCGACTCGATCGCGGCGGTTCGTCAATAAAGGCAAGGAATCTACGCGCGCGGAATTCGACGGCTATATCGACAAATTGCGGGCCCAAATCGGAGCGGGCGACGGACTGGCCTTTCTAGTCGAGGAGACGAATTCGCCGACTCGCGAAAGATTGCGGACCGAGCTCGAGAAAGCGTTCCCGAAACTCACGTGGTGTGTTTACGAACCCGCGCTCAGTGATGCGCAAAGTTACGCTACTCGGACGAGTTTTGGTGAAAATGTCCGATTGATTCCGCGTTTCGATCGCGCGGACGTCGTGCTCGCGCTGGACAGCGATTTCCTTGATTGCAGCGAAAGCGACGTCGCTTCGTCGCGAGCATTTACTGCACGGCGCCGGGTCAATTCAGCGAACGATTCGATGAACCGGCTCTACGTCGTCGAAAACCGATTCACGATCACTGGTGCGATGGCGGACCATCGTTTGCGGTTACCGGCCAGCCAGATTCCGGTGTTCACTTATCTGTTAGCCGGGAAGATTGGTGCGCTTGCAAAAGATACCGGGCTGGTGTCGTTGCTCGGAACGTTGACCGCGCCGGGCGCTACTCCGGAGTTTAACGAACAATGGTTGGCCGAACTGGCCGCCGATCTTGTTGCGAAATCCGGTTCAAGCATCGTGCTGGCGGGGCAACAACAGCCGGTTGTCGTGCAACTGCTGGCCTACGCAATCAATTCCACCCTGAAAAATATTGGGCGCACCGTTGTGGTCCGCGAATTCCCGCGAAATCGGAATACCAAAAGCATTTTGCAGCTGGCCGACCGGATGAATCGTGGCGAGATCAAACAACTTTTCATTTTTGGCGGCGACCCTGTTTACAACGCGCCGCGCGCGGTCGCACAGGACACGGAAAAGAAAATCGCGGTCGATTGGGCCGATTTGCAAAAGAAAGTGCCGGACGTTGTGCGCCTTGGCTATCACGAGGACGAAACTTCCGCGATCAGCCAGTGGCACGCGCCCCTGGCGCACTATTTAGAGTCATGGGGCGACGCTCTCGCTGCCGACGGTTCCTATCTCTCCGTGCAGCCGATGATTTTGCCGTTGTTCGGAGGTCTCAGCGAAATCGAGGTCATGAACGCGCTCCTCGGCCGTCCGAAAGTCGAAGGACCTGAATTGATTCAGGAAACTTTCCGCGCAACCAAGCCGCCGGGAGATTTTCCAACTGCCTGGTCGAAATTTTTGCACGATGGCGCCGCGGCCCATATCGCTTTGCGCGATCGACCGGCGACGTTCAATGCTGGCGCCGCCGCCGGTCCGGCCAAACAACTTTGGTCGGCTGTGCCGGCGCCAACTGCGCAATCGCCGGAGATTGTTTTCGTCCCGAGTTACGCGATGGACGACGGCCGTTACAGCAACAACGGCTGGCTTCAGGAACTGCCCGACCCGATCACCAAGCTGACCTGGGACAACGGCGCGATGATGAGTCCGAACTTTGCGAAGTCGCTCGGGGTTGAAACGGGCGATCTCATCGAGATCGCGATTTCCGAAGGCGCGGGCGACGGGAACAATCAACCGGCTCGACGAGAGCTGGTGATTGCCGCTATTGTTTCACCCGGCCACGCCGAAAATTCGATCACGATTTCACTGGGGTACGGACGCCCAATTTCCGGCAGCGGCCCGCTGCCCTACGCGGGTGACGACGTGGCCAACCGTCCGCCGCAGGGCGATGTTCCCGGCTTTAACGCTTATTTCCTTCGCACTGCCGCCAATCCGCATTTCGTTGTCGCGGACGGCAAGGCGATCGAAAGCATCAAGGTTTCGAAAGTTGGCAAAAAATATCCGCTCTCGATCACGCAGGATCACTGGAGTTTCGAAGGCCGCGGATTAGTGCGCGAAGCGACGCTCGATGGGTACAAAGAGGACAATGATTTCGTCGAAAAATCCGCGGGCATCGATGAGCCCCAAAAATATTTGCCGTCACTTTACACTCATCCGCCGCTGACCGCAGAACAGCAATGGGGAATGGTCGTCGACTTGAACGTCTGCACCGGTTGCAGCGCGTGTGTGATCGCGTGCCAGGCTGAAAACAACGTTCCGGTTGTCGGAAAACTTCAGGTATCACACGGCCGCTGGATGCACTGGATCAGGATCGATCGCTATTTCGCAAGTGCGAAGCCATTCAGCGAGGACAATGGCGAATATCCGCAGGACCCGGAGATGGTGCATCAACCGATGATGTGCCAGCACTGCGAGAATGCGCCGTGCGAAACAGTCTGTCCGGTGAACGCCACTGTCCACAGCGAAGACGGCCTCAACGTGATGGCGTACAACCGCTGCGTCGGAACGCGTTACTGCTCGAACAATTGTCCTTTCAAGGTCCGGCGCTTCAATTTCTTTGATTACAACCAGCGGCCGGTGGGACGAAGAAAACTCGCCGGTCAGTTCGGCATTTACGAGGAATACATTGCGCCTTTCACCGAAAAAGGCGCCCCGGACATCACCAAGCTGCAAAAAAATCCGAACGTCACGGTTCGGATGCGCGGCGTGATGGAGAAGTGCACGTTTTGTGTTCAAAGAATCGAGGAGGCAAAGATCGCGGCGCGCGCCCACGTCGGCGCGACAGGTGGCGATCTGCGGATTCCACGCGATTCGTTCACGACCGCGTGCGCGCAGGCGTGTCCGCACGAAGCAATCACCTTCGGTGACATCAAGGATCCGGAAACCAAAGTTGCGAAATTGAAAGCCGCGGATCGCAATTATCGCTTGCTCGATTATCTGAACGTGAAAGCGCGCACGAGTTATCTGGCGCGGCAG
>JAJPJU010000073.1 GCA_021324035.1 Spartobacteria bacterium
CAGGTCTGCCGTCGTCATCCGCGTTGACCTTCCAGGCGATCATATTGTCTCCCGTGACGCGTCTTGTATTCGACCGCCCAGGCCCGCGCGCCCTCCAATGGATTCTGTTGTTCCTGGCGCTCGAGCCATTTTTTCAACCCGGTTTCGTCCACCGAAAGATGAGCCACTTGGGGACGACCAGACAATTTTCCGAATGTCTCCATCACCTGCGGGAGCGATGGAAAAACGATTTCATCCATCGCTTCGGGTTTACCCTGGCAGGCGTAAGCGTTGAAATCAGCCCAACGACCGTCCGGGCGAAGCACAAACATATGTGTCTTGGGTATTTCAGCCTTCGGGTCGACCCCGGTCTGCATTACAAGGTAGGGACCATCAGCACCCCCGGAGCCGAGGTTTAGGATCTGAGCGTCCTTATAGTCGTTGGTAATGGCTCGCATCCGGTTATCCCCTTCCCTCAGTTACCCAAGGCCCACTGGCTGAGTACTCATTATATATATATACAGCCGCTCCGGAATTGGACGGTTTCAATCCAAGGCAGGCCATAACGTTAGTGGAGCGCCGGCTCAGGGACTTCGACCGGCTTCAAATCAACCTCTTCCGCCGGCGGCCCGGGAGCCTGCTTCTTTCCGCCCGTAAATTTTTCTACCAGGTAAAACAAAACCGGAATCAGGAAGATGGCGATGAAGCTTGCCGCCAGCATTCCGCCGATGACCACGAAACCCATCACCTGACGCGAGAGGGCGCCGGCCCCGCTAGCGGTGGCGAGCGGCACGCAGCCCAGAATAAATGCGAAGCTTGTCATTAGGATTGGGCGCAATCGCAACTTTGCGCCTTCGAGCGCAGCCTCCACCAAGCCGAGTCCTTCCTCGTGTTTCATCTTTGCAAATTCGACGATGAGAATTGCGTTCTTGGCAGAGAGGCCGATCAGCATAACGAGTCCGATCTGCGCGTAGACGTTGAGCTCGTAGTGTCCGACCATTAGCCCGGCGAACGCGCCCCAGATGGCGATCGGCAAACTGAGTAGCACGCTAAATGGCAGCGACCAGCTTTCGTACTGCGCCGCCAGGACGAGGAAAACGAAAAGCAGCGACATCGCGAAAATGACGCTGGCGGATACGCCCTCCTGTGCCCGTTTTTCCTGATAACTCATACCCATGTAGGCGAACCCCATTTCGTTAGGCATGGTTTGCTTGAAGACTTCCTCCATCGCTTTCATCGCCTGGGCCGAGCTATAGCCGGGAGCGTTGCCGGCATTGATCTGCGCGGAGCGATAAAGGTTGTAGCGCATGGTGAATTCGGGGCCGCTGGTCGATTTGGAATTTGTCACTGCGCTAAGCGGCACCATCGCGCCATCTTTGTTCTTCACGAAGAACTGACCGACCTGTTCCGCGTTCGTCCGATAATCGCCCTCAGCTTGAACGAAAACCTGCCATTGCCGGCCGAATCGATTGAAGTAATTGACGAAGTAGCTGCCCATGAATGTCTGGAGGGTTTGATAAACCGCGCCCAGATCGATGTTTTGCTTTAAGACTTTATCGCGGTCCACGTTCATAAAAACCTGCGGGACCGCAGGCGCAAACATTGGGGTTACGCCGGCAAGTTCCTTGCGCTCGCGCGCGGCGGTCACGAACTTCATCACTTGCTGAGCTAAAAACGCGACATCTTTGCCGGAGCGGTCCTGCAACATGAAGGTCACGCCACTGCTGGTGCCAATGCCTGGAATGGCCGGTGGAGAGAAAGCGAAGGCACGCCCGGCGGGAATTTTCGCAAATTCGGTGTTCACGTGCTTAAGGATCGCCTGGTATTGCTCCTCGGGGGCCTTGCGCTCCTTCCATTCCTTCAGCGAAATGAAGAAAATGCCGCTGTAGGTTGTGTTCACGCCACTGAGAAAGTTCAGACCGGTGACAGTGGAATAGTACTCAATCCCCGGAGTTTCTTTGAGAATCTTCTCGCACTGCTTCATCACCTCATCAGTCCTCTGAAGCGACGCCGAGTCCGGCAAAATTACCTGGGAAAAGAAATAGCCCTGGTCTTCGTCCGGCAAAAAGCTTCCTGGAACAGCCTTCCCGAAGATTCCCGCAAGCACCACGAAACCAACCAAAATGATGACCGCGACAAGCGATTTGCGGATAAGAAAATGGCAGGTCGTGGTGAACTTGTCCGTGGCCAGCCCGAACACTCGGTTAAACCCGTTGAAGAATCTCTGGAGCCAGCCACGGCCCTTTTTCTTCGGCCGAAGGAGCATGCTTGCGAGTGCCGGAGAAAGCGTTAACGCATTGAACGCCGAGATCAACATTGATACGGCGATCGTCACCGCAAACTGCTGGTACAACCTGCCGGTGATCCCGGGAACAAACGCGGTCGGGATGAAGACGGCGGCGAGCACCAGTGCGATAGCGATCACCGGACCACTCACTTCCTCCATTGCTTTCAAGGTGGCCTCGCGTGGCGAAAGACCGTGCTCTATGTGGTGTTCGACTGCCTCGACCACTACGATGGCGTCATCAACCACCAGACCAATCGCCAGCACGAGACCAAAGAGGGAAAGGGTGTTCACGGTGAATCCGAACATCGGAAAGAGTGCGAAGGTGCCGACGAGCGAGACTGGCACAGCAAGCAACGGAATCAGAGTGGCTCGCCAGCCTTGGAGAAAAATGAAGACGACAAGAATGACCAGCAACAACGCCTCTTCGAGCGTCTTCTTAATTTCCGCCATGCCCTCGGTGACTGCGAGAGTGGTGTCGAGACAAACCACATAGCTGAGATCGGCCGGGAACTTTTCCGCCAACTCTTTGATTCTCTTCTTTGCGCCGTCTGCGGCGGCGATCGCGTTCGAACCGGGAAGTTGATAAAGCGCGACGAGCGCGGCCGGTTTGCCATTCAGGCGGCCCGAAAGCGCATAATTTTGTGCACCAAGCTCAATGCGTCCGACATCTTTCACCCGCAACATCGAGCCGTCGGGATTCGCGCGGACGACGATCTCGCCGAATTCTTCGGCAGTTTGCAACCGGCCCTGGGCCCGGACCGCATAGGTAAACTCCTGGCCTTTCGGCACCGGCTCACCACCGATGGTGCCCGCCGGATTCACTTTATTTTGCGCGCTAACGGCGGAAATTATTTCTGGAATCGTTAGGCCAAGTTTTGCCAATTGATCGGGCTTCACCCAGATCCGCATGGAATACTGGCCGGCGCCGAAGACGGAAACGCTGGCAATGCCTTTTACGCGGGTGAACTCATCGTTCAGATTAATATTCGCGTAATTTGCGAGGAAGATGTTGTCGTAGGTCCCCTTCGGCGAGTAGAGGGCGAACATGATCAGTGGCGAGGATGTAGATTTTGCCACCGTTACGCCGAACTTGTTCACGTCCTCGGGAAGTTGCGATGAAGCCTGATTGGACCGCATCTGGGTGAGGATCTGGTCGGTATTCACGTCGGTGCCGACCTCGAAATTAACCGTCAGCTTGAGGGTGCCGTCATTGCCATTGACCGACTGCATGTAATTCATGTTGTCGACGCCGCTGATCTGCTGCTCGATGGGGGTGGCCACAGATTGCTCGACCGTGAGCGCGTCGGCACCGGTGTAGGTCGTCTTGACCTGAATTTCCGGCGGAACAATGTCGGGGAACTGCGCCACTGGCAGCCGCAGAAAAGTGATAACCCCGACAATCGTCATCACGATCGAAATAACGATCGCGACGATCGGACGATTAACGAAAAATTTGGACACGGCGATTTATCTACTTTGCGTGAGGTTTAGTTTCGTTCTTTTCTTCGGTCTTTGCGGTCAAAGCCGTGTCAGCAGGCGTTTCAGATGGAGGCGTCCATGGTTTGGCTGCAACCGGTGCACCCGCTTTTATTTTTTGCAGACCTTCAACAACGACTTTTTCCCCCGCCTTCAGTCCTGACGTGATAACCCAGTCGCTTCCGGTCCGCGCCCCGACCTTGACCGGACGGATCTCCGCTTTGCCATCGGCACCTATGATCCCGAGTTGGTACGAACCCTGGACTTCCGACACCGCGCGTTGCGGGACAACGACGGCGTCTTTCAATGTTTGGGCGACAATGCGCGCGCGCGCAAAAAAGCCCGGCCGCAAAACGTCCCCCGGATTCGCCAGCAGCGCGGTGACCAAAATCGTGCCGGTTGACTGTTTCACTTGAAGATCGACAGCTTGGAGCTTCGCCTTGTGCGGAAAAACCGAACCGTCGGCCAAAATCAATTCAACGGACTCAGGTCGCTGGTCGAGCGGTTTGCTTAACGTTTCCTGAACTCGTTGGCCGGCCGCGAGATAATCCGATTCGCTAATCGGAAACGTGACTTTCACCGGATCCAGAGTTGAAACGTAGGTGAGAGTGACATTGTTTCCGGTGCCGACCAGATCGCCCACCTGAGCTTTGGCAAGGCCGGCGATTCCATCTACCGGCGAAACGACTTTGCAAAAACCCAAATTCAGCTCGGCTTGCTTCACGTTGGCTTCGGCGGCTTTCACCTTGGCCTGATTCGCTTGATTGAGTTGCACTTTGTTGGTGTGTTCCTGCTCGGAGATCACTTTTTGCGCGAAAAGCTGGTCGCTTCGCTGCTGTTCTGCCGCTGCGGCCTTGGCGACGGCGCGCGCTTGTTCGAGCTGACCTTTCGCTTCTAACAAAGCGGCCTGGGTCTGAGCCGGATCGATCTCGAAAAGAAGATCGCCTTTTTTAACCAGCGAGCCTTCCTGATAGTCTCGCTTAATCAGATAACCGCTAACGCGAGCACGAATTTCCGCGTTCTCGGAACCGTCAATCGTTCCAATCCATTCCCGATAAACGGGAACGTCGCGGGTGGCGGCTTCCATCACCAACACTTCCGGCGGAGCGACGGTGGCAGTTTCCTTCTTCCCGCAAGAACTCAGTCCACCAAGAACAACCCCAATCAAAAGCGCGAAGGCAGCGGCGGTATAATTTGGATGTTTCATAAATTTACCGGTTGCGACAGATGAAATTCCAACCTCGTTCCTGCCGGAAGAATGCTTTCCCCAAATGTGAATGCACCTCGGGAAGAGCGCGTTGTTTTTGCCAGGTGCGGTTCCAGGTTTTTGGTTTTAATCGGCACCGTTCGTCCGTTCACCGACACGGCCGTTAAGTTCAAGGTGAGCGGTTCGGATCTTGTCGTGGATCGAGCACCGCGCGATGCGGTGATGACACCGGATACCGCGGTTCCGGCGCGAAGCAGAACACTTCCTTTGGTCAAGACAGTCTGATCGAGTGTTCCGCTAAAATTGTTGCCAGGGGTCGCGTGCGAGGAGATCGCGCCGTTCGTTCGAACAACCAGTTTTGCGCCCGCCGGAACCGTTGCTCCAAATGAAGACACGGCGGTCACCAACCACAAAAACAAAAACGCGAGACCTAGTCGTTTAGCATTCATAAATCGGACCTTTGTTTCGTTTGATTTCAATCTGACTATCAGCACACCGGTATTTTGCCGGTGAACATGCTTCGCAGGACATTGGACTTTGGACCTATGCTTCACCCGCAGCTGCGGGTGTGGAAAATATAAGACCTTCGTCGGATCGATATCTTCCCGACTATGAATCGATAGTTCTGCGCATTCCGAAATCACTTAACCGGGAAACTCGATTATGTCTCTTCAAGTTGAATATGAACCCGCCGATGTTTGCGTGCTTCACATCAGCGGCACCCTGAAACGCTCCGAATTCGCTGCCACCCAACAGGACATTGCCCGCAAGATCGACGTCGGATCAAAACCGCGCGTCCTCGCGATCCTAAACGACTTCGACGGCTGGGAACGTGGCGCCGATTGGAACGATCTCGATTTCCTGATCACTCACGGCGGCGAAATCGCCAGGATCGCGGTCGTCGGCGATCCGCGTTGGGAAGTCAAGGCGCTCGCCTTTGGGGGCGCCGGAGTCCGTCGCACTCCGGTAAAGTTTTTTCCTTCCGGCGAACTACAGCAGGCCAGGACCTGGCTCACGACCTAACCGGATTATTTTTTCTCCAGTTTTTGTCTCGCAGCAGCCAGTTCCTTCAATTTCCTGTCGTCGACCTTTGGATAGGCCAGTTTCAATTCAGCCAGTGCGTCGATGATGGCGGCGCCGACCACGACGCGGGTAAACCATTTATTGTCCGCCGGCACCACATACCACGGCGAATCCTTGGTAGCGGTTTCCTGAATCATTTCCTCGTAGGCCTTCATATAGTCGTCCCAATAATCCCGTTCCGCCGCATCGTTACTTGAGAACTTCCAGTTCTTGACTGGATTATCGATGCGTTCCAAAAAGCGGCGCTTTTGTTCCTTCTTTGAGACGTGAAGGAAAAACTTCCGAACGATGACGCCGTTTCGCGTCAGGTATTGTTCAAAGTTCCGGATGTCCTCGAACCGGTCTTTCCAGATATTTTTTCTCATGAGTTTCGGCGGCAGCTTTTGTTTCTCGAGAAATGCGCGGTGGACCCGAACCACGAGGACTTCCTCGTAATAGCTGCGGTTAAAGATTCCGATCTGGCCTCGGTTTGGCAGGCATTTCATGCAGCGCCAGAGGAAATCGTGGTCGAGATCTTCCGAGGACGGCGATTTAAAAGAATAAACCTGGCAGCCTTGCGGATTCACTCCCGACATCACGTGCTTGATCGCGCCATCTTTGCCGGCGGCGTCCATTGCCTGAAAAATGAGCAAAACCGCCCATTTGTCCTGGGCGTAAAGTTTGTCCTGGAACTCGGCCAGCGCTGCCACTCCCATGGCGAGCGCCTCCTCCGCTCTCGGCTTGTGTTCATCCTTGTTGAACTCAAGCGTGTCATCGGGGTCGATGTCTTTCAGGCGAAAGTCCTTGCCCTTGGTAATCCGGAACGGATGGGAAACTTGTCGCGCTCTTTTAATTAATTTTTTCGTTTTCATAAGGCTCTCAATGCTGGCGGTGTTCACGGCTTAAAAATTCGTGTTCACAGAGAAGATAAACGTTGCTTCGCGTGTCCCGGGGCTTAACCAATAGGTGGTAAGATCGACGTTTTTGTATTTAAATCCGATGAGCGGGCCGCGCCGGATATCAAAGCTGCTGCCTAAGGCCTTGGTCCGGTCTACTACCACACCCACTTTGCACCAACTCGCCGGTGCGTAGCTGAGTTCGGACCAGCTGTAGAAAAAGTCTCCCGCGTGAATCGCAGAATCGAAAAAGTACTCGCCTTGAGTAAAGAATTCGATCGGCTCGTAATTAATCGAAATTGCGTAGCCGGGCGCAATTCCGGTGATATCCCCAAATACGCCGCCGATCATTGGTGTCGCCTCAACCATCAATTTTTTTCCGAAACTGAAATTGTAGCCGAGCCAGACCGAACCGGTTTTAAGCGCCTCGTAATTATAACGCGCTTCCAGGTGTAGCCAATCGCGGTCGACCGTGAAACTCGGATTGGCGTAATCACGTGAATGCTGCGCGAGGTAGGTGGAAATGGATAAAGAGAATTCCCACTCGGTTTCCGCTGTCTCACCGGTGGCTTCCGGCGGAACAATTGTCGCAGGTCCGCCGAGTAAGTTAGAAAGGGACAGGCCGAGGACAATTACGAGAGTGGCGGAAGTGCGCGTCATTTTATCCTCCGAGTAAAATGGCAACGCCGACCAGAATGAGACCAATCGTCACCATTGCCGACCCTGCTACGAACCGGTTAGCCCCGGCGTATTGCCCCCACTTTTGTCCAACCAAAAAGAGCAGGACGAGGAGAAGAAAGTTGGAAACGCGAAGAGCGAAACGCGGTTGCGAGAAAATGAAGAACGGAATTGCCGCTGGCAAACACGATACAAAAACCAGCCAAAAGCAGGCGAGAGCGCCATAAATATCTTCTTTCGTTAGCGCCTTCGTCGCGATCTTCGCTTGCGCGATGTGCTTGAGGACTGAACGGCTCAGCGCGTCGGCCTGTTGCGAATCGAGAAGCTCCTGCAATTCCGGTTCGATTTCCTCCTGGATCAACCTAAGGGCGGCTTGATCGTTAGAAGCGCTCTGCACCGCCCGGACCAAGCGCACTTTGCCGCTGCGCACGGTTACGCAATTCATAATGTACATGATTGCGTCAATGATTCCCCAGGCGACGTTGCAGCCGATGGCGGCAACTAGAAGTTGACGCACTCCGTGTCGGCCTTCAGCCACCGTCAACCCGGCGGTCAGTGTAACTGTCAGCACCATAATCAAGCCGAATAGGATTTCGCCTAATCGGCTGGCCGGATCGAGATACTTTGAAACGAATTTCTGCTGCTTCTGCTCGATTTCGGCCGTCGCGTGCATTCAACGAATGTTGCGAGCCAAAGACCCCGCAGGGTATCGGACCTTAGGCTTATCCAGGAATTTGCACGCAGTCGATCCAGCGGAGATTAATTTTTCGACAATGCCGCCTCAACTCCGGCGAGAAATTCGTCGTCGTCCACCGGCTTCAGAAAGAAAGCGGACGCGCCCGCGGCGATCGCGTTAGAGCGCACTGCCGGATCGTCCTTGCTGGTCAGAATAACCACACGACTTGCCGGCGAAATTGTTTTCAGCCGCTTTTGGACGTCCAGTCCGTTCATTTTCGGCATCAAAATATCGAGCACCACCAGGTGAGGCTGGTAAGTTTTGGCATGCTCCAAAAACTCGATCGGATCGACAAATGATTCTACCTTCCAGCCGGCGGATGAAAGAAGCCGGCCGGTAGCTTTCAGGACCGACGGATCATCGTCGACCAGGCAAATCGTTCGAGTTGCGATATTAGGCGCAGCAACCAAAGTCGGCCTCCCTCCTTCGGCCAGCTGGCCGTTTGGGTAGGAACCGTTGTGCTGTTGTGGCGACATATTGTTTAATCAAATCAACCAGTTCCCTGTCCGGAAGCATCTGACGCGCCGGATTCCGGTGAGGTTTAAGAGCAATAATTGTCCAGGTCGCAGGCGAGATCTCTCTGAGGCGGGCCCTGATTTCCAAGCCCCGCGCCCGCGGTCCACCGTAATCAAGGATTGCGACGTCAGGGGAATGGGTCCGCACATAATTTAAAAACGTATCTGGATCCGTAAATGGTCGGGTCTGCCAGCCAACTGACGACAAGACGCGATTTGTCGTTTCGAGATGCGATGCGTCATCATCCAGCACGCAGACGCTGATTGAATCGGAGTTGGTGGTTAATTGATGCATTTCTAATCGTCGCCGGTGCACAGGGGCTTCATTCGCCCAACTGCGTTCTTCATATTCAAAGAAGGTAGACGGCAGCCGGACATCCAACCATGAGACCTTCGTCGTAGACTGAGTGACGTCCTGCTTTGTCCCGGGTTTTGCCTAACGGATTTCAAATGTGCGACGATGGTCACCTCTCTCAGGAGGACCGCGCGTGTTTGGATAAACGGCGATCGCCCTTCAAGAATGTCTGCGCCCGCTTCATAAGACCCGGCTTTTCCGATAATGGATCGCCCAGCGCGCGATGGACCGCAGCCAGGAACTTGGCGTCGTCGAGCGGCTTGATAAAGAAAGCGAAAGCCCCTGCCTGCATCACCGTCGCCTGGGCCGCGTCATCTTCGTGGCCGGTAATGAAAATCGCGTGGGTCTGGGGCGATCTCGCGCAGAGATGCGCCAACAATTCCATTCCCGTCATTTCCTGCATCCAGATGTCCAAAATGGCGAGCGGAACGGAATGCTCCTCCATGTATTTTAATGATTCATCCGGATGGGCAAAGGTGCGGACGCTGAATCCTTCCGACTCGAGCAATCGAGCGACCGATTTCAGGACAGACGGATCGTCATCCACCACGCAGATGACTTTCCGCCCGTCTGCTTTTGGACGATCAGGTTTCATTAGCGGCGCGTTGACTTGATTGGATGGTGGTTGAATAGGCATAGGCAGGGGTTTCAGACATTGTTAATTCCATATTCTTCCGGACAAAGCGTTGCCGGCGTGTCCAACAACAATAGTGTTGGGTCGGCATCGGGTGGTGAAATTAATGTTGAAAAGGGATGATTCGGAAGGACCGACAGCGCCGAAGCGATTCGATTCAATGAGCCGCCGGACTCGGTGCCAAATCGTGTGGAAGCCAATGTCGTCCGACCGCTTGGGTCGAGATCAGTAAGTAAATTTATCACGCTGCCACTTAATTCGTCTGACAAGGAAACGGGAATCAGACGTTCGTCCTACGTCTAAAGGCGGACTCCGTATCGGCCTAACAACCACGCCAGAAGGAGTGCACGCGATCGATCTTTCCCGGGTCGAACCAGATGTGCTCAGCTTGGTGGAGCCGAACCGGCCGCTGCGGCTAATCAACTTTCGTGCCGGAGGACGTTTGAACTGTGACGATGCCGGCCTTCTGCACCAGCCTAACGAGTTCAGCCACCGAGGTAACGCCGAGCTTTTGCATTACCCTGCCCCGGTGAACTTTCACCGTTTTCTCGGCCATGCCGAGTTCGGCGCCGATCTGTTTGTTCAACATTCCGGTAATCACGAGTTGCATCACTTCGAACTCGCGCGGCGTCAGCAGATCGAGCAAACGCCTGGCTTCACTCTGCTCCGCAGTGCGGCGTCGCTGCTCGGTCGAACGGGCGATGGCGCGCTCGACGCATTTCAAAAGCTCCCGCGGTTTGAATGGTTTCGGAAGAAAATCTACCGCGCCTGCCTTCATCACCTGCGCGCACATCGGAATGTTGCCGTGACCGGTAATAAAGATGAGCTGCTCCTGGCGGCGCCGTTGAATCAATGCTTCTTGAAACTCAAGGCCATTCAAACCGGGCATTTGCACGTCGACGATCAGGCAGGTCGGTCCAGGGTGGGCCGCACGGGCGAGAAAATCGGTAGCCGATTTGAAGACTTCACTTTCATAATCGGCCGAATTCAACAATCGCTTTAAGCTTTTGCGCACCGATTCATCGTCATCGATCACGAACACGAGCGAGGTTTGGAAGCTCATTTTGAAATCTCTTTACTGATCGGCAGTGTAAAATGAAATCGTGCGCCGCCGCCATTTGCATTATCCGCGTCGATCGAGCCGCCGTGGGCTTCGATGATGGAGCGAACGATGGCCAGGCCCATTCCCAAGCCTTCTTTCTTGGTAGTAAAGAACTGCTCGAATAGCCGTGCCCGGGTTGCGTCGGAAAGACCGACCCCATAATCTCGCACCGCAACGCAAACCGTTTCATCGCCATTCTTTTCGGTGGTAAGTTCTACCTTTCGTTTGTTGGCCGGCTTGTCGCGCATCGCCTCGAATGCGTTGCCAACCAGATTGACCAGGACTTGTTGGATTTGAGTCGGGTCGCCCACAACCGCCGGCAAGTTATTCGCGAGCGATACTTTCACCTCGCAAGAATGCACCATCGCATCGGCTCGAACCATATGCGCCACGCTCGTCACAAGGTCATTTACGCTGATCAACTGACGAATTGCGTCACCCCTCTTGATCGTATTCCGTACGTTGCGAATGATGTTATTGGCGCGCATTCCATCTGACGCCACGTCCACCAGGATCTCGCGAAGAGTGTCGAGGTCTGCCTTTCCTTTATCCATGAAGCGCATTCCCGCATTGGCATTACTCACAATCGCCGAAAGAGGCTGGTTCAGTTCATGAGCGAGAGAGGCAGTCATCTCGCCAAGCAAACTGACCCGGCTGAGAAGATTGATTTGCTCGCGCTGCCGTCGCGCTTCTTCTTCTGCTTTTTTGCGACGAGAGATGTCGACGAAAATAACTACAGCGCCCACCATCCGGCCTTGGTCTAGGACGGGAGTGCTCGAGTACTCGACCGGGAAGCTGGTGCCGTCCTTTCGCCAGAACACCTCGGTGGACACGCGATGCACCGCCCCGTCCCGATAGGCGGCGTAAACCTTGCATTCTTCATTTGGATAAGGGCTACCGTCAGGCTTGGTATGATGCCACATACTGTGGCTGTGACGGCCGAGCAGCTCTTCGGGTTCGTAACCGAGCATCTTCGCCGCGGCCGCGTTGACAAACGTATGGTTGCCCTTCAAATCCAATCCAAGAATTCCTTCCGCCGCCGAATTCAGAATGAGTTCGTTACGCTGACTCAATTCCGCCACGCTTTGCTCCGCGAGTTTACGATCGGTTACATCCATCGAGACTCCGAGTAATCGAGTGAGCTCGCCCCGTTCATCGGCGATACAGCGGGCCCGCGCGCCAATCCAGCGGACCGTTCCGTCCGGCAACAGCGTGCGATACTCCAATTCGTACCCGCCTTGCGTTTGAATTGCATGCTTGACCACAGAATCGCGCAGGGCCCGATCTTGGGGATGAACACGTTCCTGAAAAATTTGATAAGTGACTGGGATATCGTGGTCGAAGTGAAACAGTTCTCGCACTTTGTCAGATATCCAGAGCTCGTTGGTTTCAGTGTCTAATTCCCATACTCCAAGGTGCGCAGCCTCTGCCGCTAGCGTCACGCGCTCCTCAAACTCGTGCAACGCTTTTTGCTGCTTCAGCAAATCCGTGACATCCACGCAAGCGCCGATGTATCCGCGAAATTCTCCGTTGACGCCATATCTTGGCCTACCCGTATCGGTCAGAAAGCGGTATTCACCGTCGTGCCGCCTCAGCCGATACTTCATGGTAAATGATTCCCGGGCATCAAATGCGGTGACGTAGGTTTTCAAACAATTCTCGAAGTCATCGACGTAGACTCCTTCCGTCCAGCCATTCCCGAGTTCTTGTTCCATTGTGCGACCGGTAAATTCGAGCCAGGTTTTGTTTAAGAAAGTGCAAAGCTTGTCCGTCGTCGCCATCCAGATCATCACCGGCGCAGCGTCCGCCATGGTGCGGAAACGTTCCTCGCTCTCGTGAAGCCAAGCTTCACTCAAGTGAAGTTTTTGCGCGATCTCTCCGGCGCGAAATAAATCGGCGCCAAGCTCAAAAGCCATCGCGAAAAGGATTGCGGCAAAAGGAAAACTAACCAGGTAGGGGACAGAGACGATCTGGCGATGAGTCAGCGCGGTCAGACCCGCCGCCAGGAGCACGAAGAATGCGATGCTGCCGCCAACCACTATCGCCCGCCGCCGGCTGTCAGCTGTTCCTTGCCGCCACAAACTAATCGACGCATCGATGACGAACATGAGCAGCAGCAGCGAACTTAGTTCGCTCACCCGCGTCCACAAATTCACCACACCAATTGGCCCGGCGACGGTCTCGCCTAACAAGTGGACCTCCCGAACGCCGGCAATTGCCGGAAAGTTTGCGCCCGGCGGAGACATGAACGTAACGATTAGAGTAATCAATCGAAGGGCGCATGCGCTCAGGCCCAGCCAAAGGCGGCCCGTCCGAAAATAGAACCGAACGAAACCAACAAGCCCGATCACCAGAACTGAAACAGGAACATAGGTCCACCGTCGCGCGGCAATGTAATGCGCGGAATCCGAAGACTGCATCATGAATAGTTCCCCGATTGCGATCCCGATCACTGCGGCGGCGGCGAGCACAAAAAATAAATGCGCACCTCGTCTTTGCCAGATCCCAACCAGGAGATGGGGCAATGCGAGGATTACGCATCCTCCAATCAACATCGCCCAGACGAACGTGACCCAGCTCATGGCTTAAAAAGAGAGCACAAACTCAGGGGTGACGACCGAGTGTTCGAAATCATAAACCCGAGCGGGCCTTTAGAAATCATTTTAGAACCTCTTTGCTGACCGGCAGTACGAAATGAAATCGTGCGCCGCCGTCTTTCACGTTCTCCGCTTCGATCGTGCCGCCATGAGCTTCGATGATCGAGCGGACAATGGCCAGGCCCATTCCCAGGCCTTCCTCTCTTGTGCTAAAGAACTGCTCGAACAGCCGTTCTCGCGCCTCACCGGAAATACCGACGCCATAGTCCCGCACGATAACCCCGATTGTTTCATCGCCACTTCTTTCCGTGGTGACTTCTACCTTTCTTTTGTTGAGGGGCTTATGGCGCATGGCCTCGAACGCATTGCTGACCAGATTGATCAGGACTTGTTGGATTTGGGTGGGGTCGCCCTCGATGGCCGGCAGATTCTTCGCCAGGGATGTTTTCACTTCGCACGAATGCTGCGCGGCATCGGGCTGAACCATGTGAGCCACGTTCGCCACTACCTCATTTAAGCTTATCAGTTGGCGGATCGCGCCTCCTTTCTTAATCGTGTTACGGACATTACGAATGATCTCGTTGGCCCGGCGACCATCTGCCGCCACGTCGACCAGAATCTCGCGAAGTGTTTCGGGATCCGACTTGTCTTTATCAATGAAACGCATTCCCGCATTGGCGTTACTGACAATGGCCGAAAGCGGCTGATTGAGTTCATGGGCAATGGATGCGGTCATTTCTCCTAACAAACTAACTCGAGTCAGAAGATCGATTTGTTCGCGTTGACGCCGCGCCTTCGCTTCGGCCGCCTTGCGCGCCGAAATATCCACTACCGTTGCCAAGATCAACAGACCCTGCGGCGTTTTAATCGGATTTAGACCGATCTCGACCGGAAACTCGCTACCATCCTTTCGCCGCGCAACCACCTCGCGCTCCGCGCCGAGCGTCATTGTCTTGGGGGCAGCGAAGAATTTGTCTCGAATAGCTGGATGGCGTGGCGCGACATGATCTGGCACCAGGATGTCGATCGATTTTCCAACAAGTTCATTGCGCCAGTAATTGAACAGTTTTTCGGTTTGAGCATTCACCAGGACAATTCGCCCCTGTCGGTCGACCAAAATTGTCCCGCTCGGGGCGGCTTCAGTCGCGAGCTGAAAAAGTTCCTGAGCCTGTTTCCGTTCGGTCACATCCATCGAGACGCCGAGCAAACGGGTAAGATTTCCCTTCTCATCGCTTACACAATGGGCCCGGCCACTCATCCAACAGACCGTTCCATCTGGAAGCAAAACGCGGTATTCAATTTCACAGCCACCTTGGGTTTCGATCGCGCGTTCCAGAGCCGCATTCGTCATTGCCCGATCCTCCGGATGAACACGATCTTTGAATTCAGCGTAGGTAACTGGCCCTTCGAACTGGAATTGCAAAAGTTCCCGCACTTTGTCAGACACCCACAGCTCTTTAGTCTCGGTATTTAACTCCCAGACTCCGAGATGCGCAGTCTCGGCCGCGAGGGTGACGCGCTCCTCGAATTCATGCAGCTTCCTTTCTTGCTCCAGCAGATCCGTGACATCTACACAGGCGCCGATATACCCGCGGAAATTTCCGCGAGGCCCAAATCGCGGCACTCCGCTGTCCGTTATAAAGCGATATTCGCCGTCATGGCGTCTAAGGCGATACTTCATCATGAACGGCTTACGCGCATCAAACGCCGTGATGTACGTCTCAAGACACTTCTCGAAGTCATCGAGATGGACTCCTTCCGACCAGCCATTACCGAGTTCTAGCTCCATTTTCCTTCCCGTGAATTCGAGCCAGGCTTTGTTGAAGAAAGTGCAAAGCTTGTCCGGCCCGGCCATCCAGATCATGACCGGCGCGGCGTCAGCCGTGCTTTGGAATCGCTTCTCGCTTTCAATCAGAGAACGCTCCGCGCGATGGCGTTTGATGAGATTAGCCACCAGGCCAACGATAAGCAGCGCCTGGACGGCGAAAATGGAAAGACCGGCGAGGATCCAATTGCGATATTGTTCCCAAACGGTCGGCGAGCGATAGAGAATTGTGCTTCCTGCTGGGAGAGATTTCTCGTCGATGCTCCACTTTTGCAACTCGCGCCAATCGTAGCGGGGCGGAAGAGGCTCGATTATTTTGGGCGGAAAGCTCGAGGCTGGCTCGCCATGCAAAATCCGGATGGCCACTTCTGCCGCTTCCCTTCCGATACGCTCGCTTTGATAAAGGCGGCCACCGACAATTCCTAAACCGAGTTGATGTTCGAAAATGGAATTAATCGGCGCCTTCGCCACCTCGTGGAGACGCTTCAAAGCTTCATCGGCATTGTGAGTAACACCGAGCGAATCGCGCAGCAGCAGTAATACAAAAATGTAGGAGTCTCGTGGCAGGCTGGCCGCTCGTTCCAGCATCTGGTCAAAGGAAAGATCGTCTAAATAAATAAAGTTAATCCGGCTCGCCAGCGGCTCGGCCGCCCTCCGAAATACGTCCCGCCAATGTTGCTCGAGCGGCGTCGCACCTACGACCACGGCGATGTTCTTCGTCCTCGGCGCTATTTTCAGCATGTCCTCGATCAGACCGGGAATGTCGAAAACCTCGCCGATATAGGCCGCGTTTTTTTCGAGTGCGCCCGTCGGCAATAACCGCTGATCCACCGAGGTATAAAGAATAGGAGTTTTCGGAAAGAGGCGGTCACGATACTCCGCCACGAAGATCGATGCAGGCGCTCCGATTGGCACGACCAGATCCGGCTGCCATCTGGCTTGTCTTGTTCGCAGATACTCGACAATCCCCTCCTGCGCCTCCCGATCGGCGTAGCGCGCCATATCGAGCGAAACCTCATCCAGATCGACCGGCTCGCCCATTTTCTCCACTAGCGCAGTCTCGAATGCCCGCGAATGCACTGTGAAAGGCGGCGCCTCGCTACTGAAGGAATGTACGATGAGGACGCGTTTCGGCTCCGCCCCTGCCGCGCAGACCGCGGTCAGGACAAAAAACAAATACGCGACGCGTCGTTGCCGGATTCCAACGAGTAGATGCCGCAGAGCCATGACGATGGACGCTCCAATCAACGTCGCCCACATCGAAGTGACCCAGCTCATAACGGGAAAGTGAACAAGGAGTGAGGAACGAGAGGTCTGAACTGCGCGCAATTGATCGTCAAGATCGACAACCACGACATGTGAATACGAAACGGGAATTCTGCGACGCGTAATGCAGCGCTAACTGGCCTCGCGCCCTGCCTGCCAAGGACGCGTGCCTCGGCCTGATCGTTCTTTATCAAGGGAACCGTACGTTTACCACCGATAAGCGGTGTTTGCGAAGCCAAGTTTTGTGACATTCAAGCGTGGACGCGCGATCGGGGTCAGCTCTTAGAAAGAGTTTGGCGAAATAGCCGCTTAACAGGCATGCGCAGGTGCGATCCCATTGATGCCACGCCATTGCCCCGAAACGGATTCCCGCGTGAGCGTGCGAGTTTCGGGTTGTGTGGTCCGCGCCGACAAACTAGCTCTGAACCAAAGTGCTGCAGCGCCGGAAAAAATAAGAAGCCCTGCTAGTATGAAAACCTTCACGAGCGTAAACACGATTCCCGCGATCGCGAACAGAACTGCAATCGCGCTTAGAAGATTGTGAGATGGGAGTGACACTCGCTTGCGCCGTATTGGGAGACCTTGTGCGATCCAGCCTTTCATGCCGCCCTCGACAACCTTCGCATTCACGTAACCTGATGCTCGAAGTATCCCGGTGGCGAGGCTCGCGCGGACCTGATCGTCGGAAACAACATAGACCTGCTCGTCTGTTCGACGATATCTGACAAAGCCTGTGGGCGACGCAAGTGTGGCAAACGGACGTGAACGCGCTCCAGGGATGTGCATTTCGCGGAATTCCTTCCTCGGCCGGATGTCGATCAGATTCACCGGCTCATGATTCTCGATTAACGCCTCAAGCGTTTCACAATCCATTGTCTTCACGCCCAATGTTTTGCCTGAGCGTTGCTATCTCGCCTATAGGACCTTCGTCCAATGGAGTGAGACGCAAGGCCTCCCTATCTTAGCCGGTCAAGTAAAACTCGAAAAAGACACACTATGAATCATTTAAAGAAAATCGGAATAATGTTGCTTGTCCTGGGCGTGATCACGGGATTCACTCAGGCGGCAAAGCAAGAACGGCCGGACGCCACTTTGAAGTTAAGCGGCGGATCGGTCGCGGCGGGAATCGGTTTCAGTTGGGGCAGCGGAATTCTCACCTACAAAGGCAAAGAGTATCCCGTCAAGGTCAACGGGCTTTCGTTAGGCAAAGTTGGAATCAGCGGAGCCACTGCTACGGGTGAAGTTTATAACCTGAACCATCTTCACGACTTCGACGGCCATTACAACGCTGCGGACGTGGGAATGACAATCGCCGGCGGCGGTACAGCCGCGGCCATGAAAAATCAGAACGGCGTGAGAGTCATTATCAACTCCACAAACCGCGGGCTTGATGTGACCATCGGCGGCAGCGGCGTCGACATGAAGCTAAAGAAATAATTCGAATAGCCACAAAAGGGTAGCGCGCCGTCGATAAGGCGGCGCGCTTTTTATGACTGATGCCACATCATCGGCGGTTGGAGTTGCGGTCCTAGGTTCCGAAATTAGGACGCGAACGTCGGCGCGCTCGGTGTGGATTCGCGGCCCGCTCTGGGACGGTTTTTGGATGATGAGCGCGCTTTGGCTCGCGCCGATAGCTTTCTGGCTGGCCCGCGGACATACCGACCCCGAGTCGAGTCCTCTTGATTCACTCTATTTCGCGCTGACCGCGTTATTCTGGATTGGCCACCGGTTATGCAGCACTTACCTCGCCTATTGCACCGAGGCTTACCGGCCTCTCCTAAAAACACAACCCGTTCGCTTTGTCGTCCTGCCGCTTCTTATCACGATCGGCTGCTTCGGGATTTTTTTACCACCAGACTCAACGTTACCCTGGACGCGCGCGGAACGATTGGTCGCGCTGGCAATTATTGATTATGCCTGGGTCACTTATCACTTTGCGGCCCAACACTTCGGCGCCCTGGCGCTCTACCGTTCGCGCACAGGTCGAAGCCGGTGCTTGCACACCAGGCGGGTTGATCGCCTGTTCGCGTTAGGTGTTGGTGGCGTTCTCGTTTTTGTTGCCGATCTTCTGGCCGGCGCAGTCATCTATCAGGATGACTGGATGGATCGCTGGTCCTTCGCCCGCTGGATAGTATCCGGCCAGGACTGGATCCGGTTCGCCGGCTTTGCAGTGCTGATCATTTCCACCGCAATCGCTGTCTACGCCGAAGTGCGGGCATCGCAATTCTCATTGCCGCGCTTATTATATATGATCGGCCTCGCGGTGATGGTCGGCATTGCGCTTCAGCCGCGCAGTTTGTTCCTGTTCCTGGTAATCTGGACCTCACAACACTGGATCGTCGCCACCGGCCTCGCATCGCAAACGCCGCGGACAGAGTTGAAACCTTCACGCGGTGTGCCTCGCAGAATACTCCATGAGTTAAACAGCCGGCCGTGGGCAGTTGTGCTTCTTCTAACTGTCCTGTCGGTGATCTTACTGCCGATCTTTGAGATCGAAGCTAATCGCGAGACTGGAACTTATTACGGAGATCGAATTTTCGGCGCGATCGCAGTTCAACTCCGTACCTCATCGTGGGTCCCGGCCTTGGTGGCGGTCGGTTTTGCTACTGGATTTATCCATTACCTGCTCGATCGAAGCATTTACCGGATGTCGGATCCTGCGGTGCGGGCAGCAGCGGGCGGCTTACTTTCTAACCTGGACAAGATCTGACTCAAGAAAACCAAGGGATGGTGGGCATCCAGGTTCTTGCTCGCGGAGCTTTCAATCAAAAGGAGCTCTTATGAAAACAAAGTTAATTGCAGCGGTTGCGGTAATATCGGCGGCGGTTCTGTCGTTCACCGCACCTTCAGTCTTCGCTGGCAAAGGCCATGGCAGCGGCGGCTTTTCTGGCGTTTCAGGCGCAGGTCATGGACGCGGAAGCTCAGGATACAGTTCCGGCTTCAGTGGATACAGCAAAGGCTTCTCGAATCATGGATACTCAGGAGGGCTAAAAGGCTACACCGGCGGTGGACTCGGTCGAGTCTATAGCGGTTATGGGCAAAAAGCCTATTCATCCCCCAAGTCATATTCAAATCGCATCCACAGCTCGTATCCCGCTAATCGAACTGTAGGAGCCGGGAAAAATTACTATTCGTCTCAGAAATCCTACGGACAACAGTTCAAACGAGGTCAGTCCGCAACAAATCAGACGAATCGGATTGCCAAGAACAGTCAGTTCCAGGGTGCCTACGGCAATCGGGCCGTTCAACACGGTGCCAAAGCAGGGTTCGTCGGCAAGCAGAATCAAAATCTGACGACCCGCGACGGCAAAAATCATCCGGGAAACTGGGCCCGCAACAATCTGAAAAATCAAAACCGGTTCAACGGCCAAACTCAGGACAAACTGCGCAATTGGCAGGGACATAAGTCCAGCTTCGCCGAGGCGAAGCAACGTCATCATGGCGATCACGACGGTGATCATCATGATCACAATGGACATCACCACCATCACGATCACGATTGGTGGCATAACCATTGCGGCGCCATCATTGTAGTGGGCGGTGGTTGGTGGGGATGGTGGGACGGTTGGTGGTACCCGGCATGGGGATACGATCCATACTATTCCTATTACGCTTATGATGGACCCATCTATGGTTATGGTGGTCTTGCTCCGGATGAGGTAACTGCCAACGTCCAAAGTGAGCTACAAAACCTCGGATACTACTCCGGCACGGTCGACGGAGTCCTTGGCCCGCAAACCCAGGAAGCCCTGCACCGTTATCAACGGGATCGCGGCTTGCCGGTCACCGGAGCCATCGACGCGGAGACAGTTAGTTCACTTGGTTTAAGTTAGGTTGAAAGTCAGCTCGCAGCGCGGCGATTCCGTCGCGCTGCCGGAACACAGGCTTCGGAGCAAACAATGCGCGACTTTTCCGGGGCGCTTCCGGGATCACACAGAAGTTGATGGCTGAAAGTTGATAGTTGATGGTTGGACATGTGTCGTGCCATCAAAACCCTGCATAATTTTTCGCCGCCCGCTACCGAAGACGAGGTGCGGGCCTCGTCGCTGCAATTTGTTCGCAAACTCTGCGGATTTACCAAGCCGTCGCAAGCGAACGAAATTGCATTCAATCGCGCCGTCGATGAAGTCGCTCACGCCGCGCATCACTTGCTTGAAGCATTGGTCACCAACGCACCGGCCCGGAATCGGGAGGCGGAGGCAGCCAAGGCGAAGGCGCGATCGGCGAAAAGGTTCGCAACGCCGAATGGCATTGCCGCATAATTCATTGTCCACAGATTTCGCAGATTGGGGAGACCAAAAACTTCGCAGAAAAAATCTGTGTAAATCTGTGCAATCTGTGAAAGAAAATTCTTTATGAGCGGAATACGAGTCTTGGCTGGGACACGAAAAGGAGCATTCATCCTGACGTCGGACGAGAAACGGAAAAACTGGAAAGTGGACGGACCGCACTTTGCCGGCTGGGAAATTTATCACATGAAAGGTTCGCCGGTTGATTCAAACCGGATTTACGCATCCCAAACCAGCGCCTGGTTCGGACAAATCATTCAGCGGTCGGACGACGGCGGTAAAACTTGGAACACGCCGGGAACGAGCGAAGAAGATTTGCGCGGGTCCGATGGAATGCCGAAGGGCGGCGCGAGCAACGATTTTCGTTACGACGGCATTCCCGGGACCCATCAATGGTACGACGGAACTCAGCATCCGTGGGAATTCAAAAGGGTCTGGCATCTCGAACCGGCGTTCGATTCGCCCGATCACGTTTACGCCGGCGTGGAAGACGCGGCATTGTTCGAATCTAAAGATGGCGGCAAGACCTGGAACGAACTCTCCGGTCTCCGCCAACACGATACCGGTCCGCGCTGGCAACCCGGCGCCGGTGGAATGTGTCTGCACACGATCCTGATCAATCCAAAAAATCAAAAGCAGATTTTCGTGGCGATTTCCGCGGCTGGTGCGTTTCGTACGGATGACGGCGGAAAAACCTGGAAACCGATCAACAAGGGACTCGTTTCGAATTTCATGCCGGATCCGAAGGCCGAGGTTGGACATTGCGTGCATCGGATCGCGTTCCACCCATCAAAGCCAACCACGTTATTCATGCAAAAACACTGGGACGTAATGCGGAGCGACGACAGCGGCGATTCCTGGAAAGAAGTAAGTGACAATCTTCCGACCGATTTCGGATTTCCCATCGATGTGCACGCGCACCAACCGGAAACGATTTACGTCGTCCCGATCAAGAGCGATTCCGAGCATTATCCGCTCGATGGCAAACTTCAGGTCTGGCGAAGTCGCACCGGTGGAAACAAATGGGAAGTGCTGACCAACGGGCTTCCGCAAAAAGATTGTTATGTCAATGTGCTCCGCGACGCGATGAGCGTGGACTCGTGCGATTCATGCGGGATTTACTTCGGGACAACAGGTGGCCAGATCTATTGCTCCGCCGATTCCGGTGACAGTTGGAACGCGATCGTGCGCGATCTGCCGGCTGTGCTTTCGGTCGAAGTTCAGACACTGAAGTAAAGGCAAATTCGAATATCCAAATTCGAAATCCGAAACAAATTCGAATGACGAAAGAAGACAAAAAGGAAACAGGTCGCATTTCGCATTTGCTGATTTCGAGATTCGAATTTTGGGTTTGTTTCGATATTCGGTATTCGGATTTCGGATTTTAAGAACATGATTCGCGTCGTTCTTCCACATCATCTTCGCACCCTGGCCAAGGTTGGCGACGAAGTGGGGGTCGATGTTAACGGATCGCCAACGGTGAAATCGTTGCTCGACGCGCTCGAGACCAAATATCCGGTGCTGCGCGGAACGATTCGCGAGCACGGCACGATGAAGCGCCGTCCACTGGTCCGTTTCTTCGTTTGCGGCGAGGACATTTCCCACGAATCGCCTGAAACTCCCCTGCCCGACGCTGTCGCCAAAGCTCATGAGCCATTTTTTGTTATGGGCGCGATTGCAGGGGGGTAAAGTTGTAGAGGTGCTTGTGCCAAGCACCTGTCTTTTGGTTCGGCGTTTGACACAAACGCCGCTACAACGCTGAATGCGTACCTTGCATTATGACTAAAGCCCCGAGCCTGACCGCGTTACTCATTCTCATCCTCGCTAACTCCGTCATCGCGCAGAACGACAAATCGATCACGATTCATCAGGAGATCGATTTGAACGCCAGCCCACAAAAAGTTTACGAAGTGCTCCTGGACGCGAAACAATTCACAGCGTTCTCCGGCCGAACAGCCGAGATTAACCGCGAGGTGGGCGGCGCGTTCTCCTTGTTCAAAGGACATATCATCGGCCGAAATCTCGAGCTCGTGCCAAACCAGCGAATAGTACAGGCCTGGCGCGTCGTGACTTGGCCCGAAGGCGCCTACTCCATCGCGCGGTTTGACTTAAAGCCGCAAGGAACCGGAACGCACGTCGTCTTCGATCATATCGGCTTTCCGGAAGGTCTGCGCGATCATCTCGCGCAAGGCTGGGACGAAAACTACTGGTCGCTGCTCAAGAAATATTTTCAGTAAGGGTGGCATCCCGCACCACGATGAGTGAATCATTGGAAACCCCGCGCGAGCCGGAAATAGGTTCGGCCAACCAGCGCGTGGCCCGGTCCCTCCGCGGATTTGGCCCGCTCGGGATTCTGGCGATTGTCATTATTCTTGCCAGCAATGTCCTGATGGCGCCGCTGGGCGCGATCCTTGTGCTGGTTTGGGTCAAGATCTCAGGCACGCCGTGGCGGGAGATTGGTTATGTGCGCCCGCGCAGCTGGATAAGGACGATTGGAATCGGGATCGTTTTCGGTGTGGTGTTCAAGTTTGTCATGAAAGCGTTCGTGATGCCGCTGCTGGGCGCGCCTCCAGTCAATCAGGCTTATCATTTTGTCACCGGCAACTCAGCGGTGATTCCGATGATGATTTTCACCATGCTTGTGACGGCCGGTTTTGGCGAGGAAACGCTGTATCGTGGCTGGATGTTCGAGCGGCTCGGAAGATTCCTCGGGCAAAGTGGGCTCGCGAAAATTGCGACGATCCTGATTACAACAATCCCGTTCGCGTCGCTTCATTACTTCGAACAGGGTCTTCCCGGGGTGGAACAGGCGATATTTACCGGAATGACGTTCGGCTCAATCTTTGCCATCACCGGCCGGATTTTTATGTTAATGATCGCGCACGCGGCGTTCGACTTGGCCGCGCTTTGGATGATCTATTACGGCCTGGAAACGCAGATTGCCCATCTGATCTTCAAATAAGCATGAGCGAAACATTCGAAAGCAAGCGTGCAGCGGAACCGGTCGGCGCATTTCCGCACGCCAAACGCGTGGGAGATTTACTTTTTCTTTCGGGAATCGGGCCGCGCGTCCGCGGCAGCAAGGAAATCCCCGGGGTAACGCTCGATTCGACCGGCAAGGTTGCGAACTACGACATCGCGAAACAGTGTCACGCGGTTTTTGAAAATGTCCGGCTGGTGCTGGAAGACGCCGGCGCGAGCTGGCGGGACATCGTCGATGTCACAGTGTTCCTGACCAACATGAAAAAAGATTTCCCGGTCTACAACAAACTGTACGCCGAGTATTTCGCCGGACCGGGCAAACCGAATCCGACGCGGACCACGGTTGAAGTTACCGCCTTGCCGACGCCAATCGCGATTGAGCTCAAAGTCATCGCTGCGCTAAAATAAACGTCCACAGATTTCGCAGATTTCTCTTGTGAATTCGGCGTTGGGCGTTGAGCGTTGGACGTTTTCTGATGTCCTTTCACATCATTGCGGCCGACCATACCGGAATTACCGTTTCGAATCTCGAACGCTCCCTCGCATTTTGGCGGGACGTGCTCGGGTTCGAGTATTCCCACAGCGCGCATCAAACCGGAGAAAGGCCCGAACAGATCACCGGTGTAAAAGGCGCCGACCTGAAGCTTGCGGTTTTGAAGACGCCAACCGGTCACAAAATCGAGTTGCTGGAATATTACGCGCCGGCAGAGCGCAAGAAACAAAACGATCTTCGACCGTGCGACCTTGGACATGTGCACGTCGCGCTGATCGTGGACGATCTCGATGCGGTTCTGCAAAAAATTACGCAATCAGGATGGACGGCGGCAGGCAAACCACAGTCGCTCACCAGCGGGCCCAACGCCGGTAAACGTGTCATTTATGTTCAGGATCCCGACGGCACGACCATCGAGTTCATGCAGATGCCGCCGAAGTAATTCAGAACTGCGAGCGAAACGGAATCATCAGCCATTCGGTCGCGCGCTCCCAAGGCGTGCGCTTCTTAAAATCCTCCATCGTGTATTCCCGGGACTGAGCCAAATCTTTCTCGAACACCGATTCCATCTCGCGTCCAAAATTCTGATCGTAAACAATCACGTCGAGTTCTTCGTTAATTTCCGAGGAACGCGCATCGAGATTGGAAGAGCCGAACATCGAGAAGAGTCCGTCGACCACCATCGATTTCTCGTGGATCATTGTCGGCTGGTATTCGAAAATCTTTACCCCGCCTTCGAGCATTTTCCCATAGGCAGTCCGCCCGGCCGATCTGGTGAGCGGTTGATCATTGTTCGGGCCGGGCAATAGCAATCGAACGTCGACTCCTCGCTGAACCGCCTTTACCAGTTGTTCGACTTGGTTATCGGTCGGCGTGCAATACGCGTTGGTGATCCAAATCCGTTTGGTCGCCGCGGTGAAGGAGACCGCCTGAAGCAGCGGCACCGGCGCCATCGAAAATGAGCGAGAAGTGACGATTTGCGCTTTCAAGTCTCCCGCAGGCTCCAGCGCGGGAAATTGGTCTGCTCCACTGAGCGCTTCACCGAATGTTTTCACCCAATGTTCCTGGAAAGCGGCCTGCAACTGTTCGACCAGCGGCCCTTTCACCCGTGCCTGCATATCGCGCCAATGATTCTTGTCCTGGGCGTTTCCCGACCATTTCTCGGCAAATCCAACCGAGCCGGTAAATCCAACTTTCCCATCGATCACAAGAACGCGGCGGTGCGACCGGCGATTGGTCCGATCGGCCCGCCAGGAATGCGTCGGATGGTAGTAGGAAACTTTGCAGCCGGCCTGCTGCATCATTTTCACGTCCGAGTTGTTCAGACTCCATCCCGACCCGATACCGTCGAGAAGGACACGCACTTCGATTCCGGCGCGCGCACGTTCGCACAGGGCATCACGGAATTGTTCGCCCACTGCGTCGGAATAAAGAATGAACGACTCGAAATTGATCGTTTTTTGCGCGGCGCGGATCGCCTTGAGCATTTCGGGAAAATAAGCGTCGCCGTTTTGCAACAGGTCGATCTTGTTGCCGGAAATCAGGACCGGATTCGCGAGGGCGAGCGCGGACCCGACAAATTCCGGATCGCTGACCGTAAAGGTATGTTCGAAATGATAAGGCAGGGTGTGCCGGCGAATGAAAAGCAGACAAAAGATCAAAACGATCGCCAGAAACAAAAGCGTCACGCCGATCCATTCGCTGACCCGGAACCACCAGAGACGATTGTTCAGCCAATGGGAGCGGCGCGCGCGTCTTACCATGCTATAACTTCGCGCTGCGAGGGCTCGCCAGCCGTGAAAGGTGGAACGCGCAGTCCCTTGCGCGTTGGTTAGGAAAACGTCACTCGAAGAGGCCGATCCGCCTTTCTCCCAATTATTTCAAAGGCGCTAGTGCGGTCCGGCTTCGTATGCCCCGATATCGAGTCGACCTTTGACAATGCGCGGAAAACCGGGGCCGCGCTGATCGTAAAGCAACGGCGGATTGAAAAGATAAGGATTAAAGTTGGGATCGGCGTGATCGATCGCTGGGCTATTCTTCAACAACGCGTGCGTCATGGTTGGGCCGCCGTTGTTTTGCAATGGACCGAGCATCGGATTCGTGTTGCGAATGTCACCGGGACCGTTGAGCAGACCCCCGGGACCTTTCGAATTGTTTCCGCCCGCGGCATCACTGCTTAAGTTGTAACCCTGGGAAGTGACTGTGCCCTCGTCGTCTGCAACGAGGTTCTCACCGGCGCTGCCGGCATTGATAATTGTGTTGGCGATTTCTACGCCAGCGTCGCCGAATACATCTTCGCCTCCTGATGTGAAGATTCCGCCGCCCGCGAACAGAGCGGAGTTTCCGCTCATGGTGCTGTTGCTAACAATAACCCGCCCATGAGCGCGGCGGTCGTCGCCGACGCCGAAAACTAAGTTGGCGACCGCGCCGCCATTGGCGGCCGTGTTTCCGCTGATGGTGCTGTTGAGAATGCGCAGCGTGGCGGTGCTCCCACCCAATCCGATGTTGGTCCCGCCATTTAGGATGCCGCCACCGTCCCCGCCGCCGCCAGGAAAAGTGACGGTATTGCCGCTGACAGTGCTGTTGAGGATGGTCAGGTTGCTATCGTTGAACTGCCCGTTCTCGTTCACGATCCCGCCGCCACCCTCACTCGAGTTGCCGGCAATGATCGAGTTGATAATCTGGAAATCGAGACTCGAATTAGTGATTCCGCCGCCGACAAACCCGGCAGTGTTGTTTGTCACGACGCAATTGCGCAGTGTGACATGACTCAAGCCCAAGATGTCGATATTACCCGTGTCGACTTGGATAGCGCCACCATCACCTTCGGAAACTGCATTGCCAGTGAGCTGCGTGTTCGCCAATTCGGCAACTGAATCTTCAATGTGTATGCCTCCGCCACCAAACACTGCGAAATTCTTAACGAAGACGCATGAATTCAGCGTCAACTTCGCTGTTCCAAGTCCCTCTTCGTTCCGAAAATAAAGCGCGCCGCCCAAACCATCGGCAGAGTTTGCGGCCAGTGAGCAATTCGTCAGAGTCACGTTGGTCACTCCGTGACTGCACCCACTGAAAATAGCAGCACCCCCATTTGTTCCGTAATTGTTGTCCAGCGTCGAGCCCGCGATTGTGATGTTCGCGTGCCCCGTAGTCAAAGTCGACGTCCCGTCGTTGTATATCGCGCCGCCTGATCCGCCGACATCCGGGCCCGCCGAATTCCCGATTAGCCTACTATTTGTGATGTTGACCGTCGCCACGCCCGAGTCGCCGTTGTTGTAGATGCCGCCGCCACCTGGGATCCGGTTGAAGTTGTTCACCGCGTTGTTGCTGCTAATCGCACAGTTGTTTATGTCCAGTTTCGCTGTCCCCCCGAAACCATCACTAAGGATACCGCCACCCAAGTATTCGGCCGTGTTCCCAGTCACCGTGCTGTTGTTGAGCGTCAAAGTTGAGCTACCTCCAACGCCAGTGATGAAACCGCCACCGCTAAAAATACCCCCACCGAATCCACCATCAAAGCCGGTCGTTGAACGGGCGATGTTGTTGCTAATCGTGCTGTTGTTCACGACTAAGGTGCTGCTGCCGCCATTGATGGTATTGCTGAATATCCCGCCACCAAGCTGAGCCACGCTGTTGCTAACGATGCAGTTGTTTAAAGTGACGCTTGCATGGTCGACATAAATCGCTCCACCGAGGCCATTCGGAATTACGTCAACGACTATCCCGGCGTTGCCATTCGTGATCGTTAAGCTCGTCAATGTCACGATTGTTCCCGGTGTAATGTGAAAAATGCGGCTCGCGTTATTGCCGCTGATGATTCCATGCGGGCCGGGACCGGTAACGGTCAAATTCTTGTCGACCAGGAGTTCGCCGCTCATCAGGGTGATCGTCCCGTTGACTACGACGTTGATCTTGTCGCCATTCGATGCGCTGACGATGGCTTGCCGGAGCGAACCCGGACCGTCATCGTCCGTCGAGTGAATGGTGATCGTTTTCGCGTCGGCATTTTGAAATGTGATCGCGGCTGTGAGCACAAATACAGACATCAGAAGCTTCCGAAATGTTTCCATAAAGGGTTACTCTTGAAGGAGTTAATTCTAGGGTAATCCCTCGTCTCGCGTCCACATAATCTTTGGTCCGACGTTTACAGTTTGCGAAGAAATGACGATCCAGAAGGCGCAGACCACCGCCGCAGAACCAGACAGGATTTACCGCAGTATTTGGATTTGGGTCTCGTTGAAATCGGGTTAATCCTGTCTAGTTAATCATGCAGTTTTCGACTGACGAAAGATTCGCAAAGCAGCTCGATGCCGAGGATCCCTTGCGCGGCTTGCGCGAGAGATTTTATTTGCCCCTCGGCAAAGATGGACGGCCCCTGATTTATTTCGCCGGCAATTCGTTAGGCCTGATGCCGAAGCTGGCGCGCGAATTTGTCGACCAGGAATTGGACGACTGGGCGAAGCTGGGCGTTGACGCGCATCTTGGAGCGAAAACGCCCTGGTACACCTATCACGAGCCACTGCGTGAACCGATGGCCCGCATCGTGGGCGCGAAACCGGTCGAGATCATCTGCATGAACAGCCTCACGGCAAACCTGCACCTGATGATGGCGACTTTTTACCGGCCAACGAAATCACGATTCAAAATTTTGATGGAAGATCCCGCGTTTCCGTCCGACACCTACGCGATCAAAACCCAGATTCGTCATCACGGTCTCGATCCAAAAGACGCGCTGGTCCTCGCGAGTCCGCGAAAAGGTGAATTCATCGTCCGGACCGAAGACATTCTCGAACTGATCGAGAAAAATCGTGACTCACTCGCGATTGTTTGGATCGCCGGGGTGAATTTCTTCACCGGGCAGCTCTTCGACATGCCGGAAA
Source organism: Spartobacteria bacterium (assembly GCA_021324035.1). Taxonomy (GTDB): domain Bacteria; phylum Verrucomicrobiota; class Verrucomicrobiia; order Chthoniobacterales; family UBA10450; genus AV40. Next base: position 29,260 of record JAJPJU010000073.1, read on the forward strand.
TTACGAAAGCAGCGCAGAAGCACGATATTTTGGTTGGATTCGATCTCGCGCACGGAGTCGGCAATGTTCCGTTGTCGATGCACGATTGGAACGTCGATTTTGCGGTTTGGTGTTCCTACAAATATCTCAACGCCGGGCCGGGTGCGATCGCGGGCGCGTACCTGCACGAGCGGCACGCGACCAACACGAAACTGCCGCGCTTCGCCGGCTGGTTTGGGAATGATCCAAACACGCGTTTCCAAATGCAGCTCGAGCCTGAGTTTATTCCTGTCACATCAGCCGATGCGTGGCAAGTCAGCAATCCGCCGATTTTTTCGATGGCGCCGCTGCGCGCTTCGCTGGCGATTTTCGGTGAAGCCGGCGGAATGAATCCATTGCGTGAGAAGTCGGTTAAGCTAACCGGCTACCTGGAATTTTTACTGAACCAGATAAGCGCCAGTGCGGCTCGCACATCGAAAAGATTTACGGTCATCACATCGAGCAACCCGAGCGCACGCGGGTGCCAGTTGTCGATCCTGGCGAACGAAAATCCAAAAGAATTGTTCAAGGAACTCCAGGCCGCCGGCGTGAAATGCGATTTCCGCGAACCGAACGTCATCCGCGTCGCGCCGACTCCGCTTTACAACACATTTCACGAAGTTTGGCGTTTTGCCGAGATTCTGGGTTCGCATAAGTGAGGCAAAGCAGGCGGCATGCCTTCGCTAGGTCGGCCCGTTTGTCGAAGGTTCGCGGGTTTGAACGACGCTGAATTTCTTCTTCAGTTTCAAACACGGACGCTCGAGAAAATAATATGAGATCGCCGCAATCAAAAAGGTCGCGGCAATTTGGACGGGAATTAATCGCGGCTGATTTCCTCGAAACCAGCCGGCGATGAATACGAAAACAAAAAAATGCCACAAGTACAAACCGTAAGATAAACGGCCCGCCCAAACCAATGGCGGCAGCCGGAGTAATTTTGCGGGAATGCTTTGGGCGTTGGAAAGAATGCCAGCTAAAAACACCGCAACCCCAATTGCGAAGAGAGTGCCGCCGATCGTGAGACCAAACGGGACCTGAACAGACCCCGGCACCGGATAGGCAAAGAAAAGCACGTAGCCAACGAACGCGGCGCCGATTAATCCGAGAATTGCCCAGATCCGCGCCGAGAAGACTTCATATCCCGCCAGCCCGAGCGCGCATCCGACCAATAATGCGTCCGCCCTCGTATCCAATCCATTGTAAATCCGGTCAAATGATTCGGCGCCGTGGTACAAATAAATCCGGTCGAGGTTGACGAAAACAATCGCCATTGCGACGACGATCAGGATTCGATTCACCCTGAATTTTCGCGACAAGAGAAACAGAAGCGTTAAGGGCCAAATCAGGTAAAACTGCTCCTCGATCGATAACGACCACAAGTTGCCAAGAATGCCGATGTCGTGGCCGAACGCTCGCAGCCAATTCGCGATGTAAAATAATGCGGCTAACGAATCCCAGCGCACCCTGGATGTCTGCGCACTTGTTTCAAAGACACTGACAAAAATGTTGATTACGATCAACAACAGCAGCACCGCCGGGAGAATTCGGAGGCCGCGGCGGGCGTAGAATTTTTTCAGACTAATTTGA
>JAJPJU010000049.1 GCA_021324035.1 Spartobacteria bacterium
CTGCTCTCCGTCGCCACCGCCTATTGGAGGTTTCTCGGGGCCTGACGGTGTCGATGGGGTGTTTGGTTGCGGACCTGGTTCGGCAGGCACAGGACCATTCCCGCCCGGCTGGTTGTTAGGACATGTCCACTGAACTTTCTTGCACTTGTCGTTAACGATCTCCTGAAGTTGCTTCGCAGACTTACCCTTTGGTGGCTTGTGATTTTTCGTGCCGCGTAAAGCATCCTTGGCCGCATTCTTCCTGGTTTGCTTTTCGGAAGCATCGTCCTTCGAGTAATCGATATCTTTGAGATCTTCGAGGGCCTTGGCGTTGCAATCGTCCAATGCGTCCTGCAGCGCTTTGACTGCGTCTTTGCAACCGTCACATGTCGGCGTCTTCAACCTGTGCGGCGGTTTCTTGGGATCGTCCTTCTTGCCCTTCCAGTCAGAATCCTGGAACTGGTCTTTCGGAACGCAATCGTCGCAACCGGCCTGATCCGCGAACGCCTGGATTCGTGCATGCAACGCAAGCACGATGAAGGTGACCCAGATCGCCCTCTTGAAACAACAAGGGTTCAATTTGTGCGCGACCAGAATTACATCTGGCTGCGCAATTCGTTGTAAAGGCTTAAAGTGTGAAAATTAAGGCCGCAACGAATCGGCAGGAAAATGGTTTCATTATGAAAGGCATGCACATGAAGAACTTTCTTGGAATACTGGCCGCTGTCGCCGTAGCCGGGTTCAGCGGTGACGCCTTGGCCAAGGGCGCAAACTCGGAGTCCGCGCCTCCACCACCGCCGGTGCATCATGCCTCGAGCGCGCCGGTTGCGGCACCTGTTGTTAGTGGCGTTCCACACAACGCGGCCGGCGGCGTGCCGCGCAATCTTACAGGAACAGGATCGTATCGGCCGGTTACCGTTCCGGGAAATGGGCAGCAGACTCTTGTTTATCCTGGAGTGCGTAATTCGATGGTTCGTCATCCGGCCAATTTGAAATTGAACGCAATTCACAACAGCGCGTCACAGGGCAATGGCAAGGTCCGTTCACAACCGCCCAGCGGTCTCGTAACAAAAACAAAACTCGATCCGCAAAAATCCGCCCAGCTGCGGAATTGGACGGGGAATCGTTCAACCACCGCGCAAGCGAAGCAGATCAACGCGAATAATCACCATCATCATCACGATCACGATTGGTGGAAGCATCATTGCGTCACCTTCATTTTCTTTGATGACGGCTGGTGGGGCTGGGATGATGGCTGGTGGTATCCGGCCTGGGGCTACGATGCCTACTCTAATTATGAGTACAATCAGCCGATTTATGGCGATGTTTCGCCGGACCAAATCGTGGCCGGCGTTCAGGCGGAATTGCAACGGCGCGGTTATTACATGTATGCGATTGACGGGAAAATGGGTCCGCTAACCCGGGCTGCTCTGGCTCGCTATCAGACCGACCATCGCATGAACATCACGTCGGGCATCGATCCAGCCACCCTCAACTCGCTCGGCGTGATTCGCTGAGTTGCAACGACGCCAGATTTGGCGTTCAAGATTGGAGTGGAAAATCGGGACGCTCCTCAAAAGCGAAGCAACGTCAGCGCCGGGCTACTGATGTTCCGCCGGCGTAATCACTCGCTCGAATTTCTTCTCGTTCATCCAGGCGGTCCGTTCTGGAAAAATAAGGACGAAGGGGCGTGGTCGGTTCCCAAAGGCGAAGTCCAACCTGACGAAGAGTTTTTAAGTCGGGCGCAGATAGAATTTGACGAAGAAATCGGATTCAAACCGCGCGGAGATTGGTTTCCGATTGGTTCGATCAAACAAAAGAACGGCAAGACGGTTCACGCCTGGGCCTTTGAAGGCGATTTGCCCGAGCCGTTCGAGTTGAAATCGAATACATGCCAGTTGGAATGGCCGCCGCGCTCGGGAAAATTCATCGAAATTCCCGAAGTCGACGACGCACAATTTTTCCCGCTCGAAGTTGCTCGCGGCAAAATCAATCCCGCGCAAATCCCCTTTCTTGAGCGCGTGAGCGAGAGGCTTCAAAAATAAGTCACCGGCTCGCGAGTATCCGACGAATCAGGCGATTTCGCTTCATAATGGTCTATCGGTTTTCGTTGGCTTCCGAGGGCGCCAGGACGCAGCGAAAACCGTAAATGACGTCGCGTTCATTTCGGTCGACGACGTTGCGATAGGACGATTGCATTTCGAGCCGGTTCATCGTCGCCCACGAACCGCCGCGCAGCACACCCCAATCGCGCCCGGTTGCGCTCGTTCCGCCTTTGTAAGTATCGGCGCACCATTCCCAAACGTTGCCGCCAAGATCGAACAGGCCGAACGCGTTGGGTTTGAAACTTCCGACCGCGGCGGTCGCGCCGTGCCTTTGGGAACTCCCATAGTTACCCGCGCTGCTCGGCGGCGGCCATTGTTTGCCCCATGGAAACTGATCTTTGATTTTGCCGTCACGGGCCTGCGGCGTTCCACCCGGTTCATTCTGCAATCCAACCGCCAGGCTCCATTCGCGATCGGTCGGCAAGCGATACACTTGCCGGTCTTCGATCAGGTTGTCGTCGTGCTCCTTGTCAGTCAGCCATTTGCAAAACGCTACTGCGTCGAACCAGTTCACTTTGACGATGGGATGGTTTGGCGCCTGTTGAAAATCTGTCGGTTCGTAGCGTCGTCCAGTCGCCTGGACAAACTGGGCGTAATCCTGAACCCGCGTTTCCCAAATCGAAACCCGAATATCGCCTACCGGCACAAACTTCATGCCTAACGAGTTCGTGAACGCTTGTCCGGGGGCCGGCCCGACACTTTTTTCCAATCGCGCCGCCAAAAATGTTTGCTGTTGCGGATCAACCTTGCCGGTGACCGTGGTTGGATTGTATCCGGACAACCGCAGTTCGTAAGTCACGTCGCCGGGTTTTACTTCTTCAATCACCAGCGGGGTTTGGCCCAGTTCCTTGCCATTCGCGCGCACGAGTGCGCCCCCCGGCGCGCTGGTAATTTTTACACTGCCGTTGGCGAAAACGAAGTGGGCGGTGTTTGGCTGTTGCGGGCCGACGGCGATGTTTTGGTCTTCATTAGGCCAGCCCGGGAGCTGCGCCGTGATCAGATGCGTGCTAGCCGGCAGCTCGATTTGGAGCGGCGTTCGGCCACGTGTACTCCCATCGATATTAATTTCAGCGCCACTCGGGTCGCTCGTGATCTTGATTGGCGCGGTAACAAACGCCAATGATTTCTTCGTCGTCTCGCCGCGTGGGATTTCCACTTCTTCACGCATCTCCCAATCGCCGCGATGCATGGTGACGGAATATTTTCCGGTTGGCAGATCGACGATCGTCTGCGGAGTTACACCGTTGCGAACCGTTTGATTGTCTTCGCTTCGCAACGAAAACTGCGCGCCGGGCGGTTCGGATTGCAGTTCGACGCCGCCCTTACTCCGCACCAGGTGAAAATCCGCTGGCAATGGCGCTCGGGTCGCGCCGAGATCAATCGTGGTCTCGATCGGCTCGAAACCAGGGCTCATTATCCGCAGCCGGTATTTGCGCGGCTCGAGATCATCGAAAGTCGCCGGACTTTTTTCAGCATGATCGCCCAGGATTACCAACGCGCCAGCCGGCTCGGTCCGGATCGTCCGCTTCAAATGCATCTCGGCGTTCGACCCATTGCGGAATGAGTAAACCCAAAAGGCGGCCGCTCCGACCGCGAGAATCAACATCGTCGCGGCAAATATTTTCCAAACCGGTTTCCGGCCTGCCGGCGACTCACCATTATCAAGCGCGGTCAGGTCGCGATGCATTTCCGCCGCGGCCCGATATCGCTTCTTTGGATCGTGCGCGCAGGCCTTAACCAAAACGTCGTTGAGCTGCAACAGCTGCTCGCGATCCGGACGCGTACTTAATTGCGAATCGATCTCGGGAAAATCGAGCCGGTCTTTTCCGGTGCTGACCTCGTAAAGAAGTTTGCCAAGGCTGAAGATATCGGCTTGCGGCGTCCCCGGTCCTTCTGGCGGCACGTAACCTTCCGTCCCGACAAATGATTGCTGGCCGCTTGCCGCGACCAATCCGATGTCGGCAAGTTTAGGAACTCCATCCATGAAAATGATGTTGGACGGCTTTATGTCGCGATGAGTCAGGCCGTGTGAATGCAGGGCGCCGAGCGCTTCCGTTAATGACAGGCCGAGCTGAATCGATTCGGCGGCTGAGAGACGTTTGTGTCGCGCCAGGTCGCTTTTCAGTGTCCGTGGCTCGTAGTTGACGAGATCGATCTTGCGCCCGGCGACGTGGTCGTCGGCCAGCTCCATACTATAATAGAGGTGTTCCGCTGTCCGGCCGACGTGAAGGATATCGACGAACCCGCCGTGCTCGCGTGAGATTGGTTCGAAGGCCGACATTCCCTCAAATTCGCGAAGGAAGGCGCGCTCGCTTTCAAACGTGCTTCGATAGACGATTTTCACCGCCCGCAGCCCGCCGGTCACGGTGCGCGCCATCCAGATTTCTCCATAGGCGCCCCGGCCGATCACGCGCAGAAGTTCGTGATCGGGGACTACAGGGATTTGAGCGGAAACTTGGTCCGGAATGGTGCCGATTTTACACAGCATCAGTGTAACAGGCAATGACGAGGCGGCCCTCCCGGATGCAGCCCGCCCCTGATTAGCGTCCGGCCTTTTCCAGGGCTCGAATCTCTTTCTTCAAGGCTGCGCCGACCCGATGCCGCGCGAGGTAAACCTGGCCAACGCTCACCTTCAATTGCTCGGCAACTTTCTGAGCCGGCCATTCTTTCCGAACGTAGCAGTCAAAAATCTGAAACTGTTTCGCATCGACCTTCTTCTTTACCCGGGCGATAGCGCCCTCGAACAAATTTTCCTTCCACTCCGCTTCCCAGACCGCATCAATGTCAGCAACCCCTGCATCGGGAACCCGCTCAATTGTCGCGGTGAGACGATCGTCCGTTGTTCTCGGCGCTTTGGCGTTGCCCGGTTCGCGTTTGCGAAATTGATCGACGATTCGCCAACGGGTGATTTGCAGCAACCACCCCTTAAACGAGCCGCGGTTGGGATCGTATTTCAGTTTCTCAATGTTTTTGGCGACGGTGATGACCGTTTCCTGCACGACTTCCTGCGCTTCCGCGTCAGTCAGCCCGGATTTGCGTGCGGTTGAGTAAATTAGTCTCCAATAACCATCGAAAAACTCCTGCCAATGTTTTCGGTCGTTCCAGTCGGCCAGGCGCTCAATCAGGCTGCGTCGGGTTGCGGCTAATCCAGTCGTTTTCATCTCTCGTCCTAAGCCTCTGCCTTGTAGCAGAATATAGGATCGATTTCATGAAAGATTTGCAGTCGACTGGCGTAATCACACCATGAAAATTCCCGCCTCCCTCTCCAAGCTAGCCGAAATCATTCTCCGCCCGTTTTTCTGGCTCGGCCGGCTCCTGTCGAAAATCTGGTTCGTCGTTTTCGGCCGCTTTTCCTGGAGTCCTCCCAGCTGGCTTTCACGAACCAACGAAGGCTGGTCTCGTTTCGGCAATAACCGGCCATGGACGAACGCCTCCCTGGTGCTCGGCCTTCTATTAATTGCGTATGGCTCGCTCTGGACGTGGAACTGGTACCAAAACCGGCCAAAACCACACCTCGTTTCCGCATCAATTGGATCAATCCCGGTCACCAAGCTGGACAAAGATCTTCAATATCCGCCTCTGGTGATCAGATTCAGCGATCCCGCGGCGCGGTTGGAGGATTTGAAAAAGCCGTCGCTTACCGGCGTCCGGCTCGAACCTCAAATCGCCGGAGCCTGGTCGTGGAACTCGGACCGGGAACTTACATTTCGTCCGACCGAAGATTGGCCGGCCGATCGCAAATACCAAATCATCTTCGATAAACAATTTTTCCCGCCGCAGGTCTTGATGGAGCGGCTGAGCTACGAAACGCGGACTCCTGCGTTCTCAATCGGGCTCTCGCAACTGCAACTTTATCAGGATCCGACAAATCCGAAACAACGACAGGTGACCGCAACGCTCGAACTGACGCACGCAGTCGAGCCGGGCGAACTGGATAAACACATCAAGCTAAGCATGGTCGGCGATTCGCCGGTGTTCCCGACGTCGGAGCAGGCGCCCCATTTCACCGTCACCTACGGACTGCATCATCGGCTGGCCTATTTGCGCAGTTCCAACGTCGCGCTGCCGGAGAAAGAAGATTTCATGAAGGTCGAAGTGAGCAGTGGCGTGCGGACGACACAGGGCGGCGCGGAAACTCACGATTCGGTCGAACAAAAAATATCAATCCCTTCGGCCGCCACCGCGTTTCAGATCAATTCGATTGAAGGAAACATAGCCCGGAACAAATCCGGCGAACCGGAACAGGTCCTGATCCTGACGACCACGGCCGACATCAGCACCCGGGACCTGGCCAAAGGTGTGAAAATTTGGCTGCTGCCAAAACGCGAAGTCGAAAATTCCGAAGATGAAGATTCGGAAAGTGCCGACCAAAGCGACAGCGAAACCAAGTCGAGCGATTCGGAAGACTCCAACGACACGAGCGAATCGAAGAAAGAGGGCGCGAAGTGGGAAAGCGCGACGGATGTGCCAGACGAGATTCTGGAGCAGGCGAAGCCGATTCAATTCACCACCCTTCCATCCGAAAAGGCGCAGGACCGGCAACACGCATTTCGCGTTCGCGTGGAGACTGAAGGCGAACTTTACATCCGCGTCGCCAAAGGCGTGAAAGCCTTCGGGGATTATCCGTTGGCAGACGATTACAATGCGGTCGTAGCGGTGCCGCAACTTCCGCGTGAAGTGCAGATTGACAGCCAGGGCGGACTCCTCGCCCTGAGCGGCGAACGGAAATTATCGATCCGCTCCCGGGGGTTGAATGCGATCGAATACGAAATCGCGCGGGTGGCGACGACGCAAATCAATCACCTGGTCAGTCAGACCGAAGGCAAGTTCGAGAACCCGGAATTCAAGGACCCGCACTTGTTCAGTCAGGAGAACATTTCGCGAATCGCGATTCAGCATGAGCCGATTGCCCAGCAGGATAAATGGAAAGCGAATTATTCTGCGTTCGATTTCACCGAGCAGCTGAAAAAACCGGCCGACGGCGGCAGTGAGCGCGGACTGTTCTTTTTGACCGCACGCGGCTGGGATCCGGAAAAGAAGAAACCGATCTCTGATATCAAGGACAGCCGGTTTCTGCTCGTTACCGACATCGGAATCCTCACCAAGAAAGCCACCGACGGCAGCAGCGATGTTTTTCTGGTTTCGATCAAGACCGGCAAACCGATGGCCGACGCGACGGTCGACATTCTGGGCAAAAACGGAATTCCGATTCAAACCGCGAAGACCGGGGCGGATGGCCATTGCACGTTTACGTCCGTTGAAAAATCCGAACGCGAAAAATCTCCCGTCGCGTTCATGGCGCGCAGCGGCGACGACATCGCGTTCATGCCATTCGCGAGCGAAGACCGGGTGCTGAATTTTTCGCGATTCGATATCGAAGGCGCGGAGAATATCGGTCCCGATGGCCTCGACGCGTTCGTTTTCACCGAGCGCGGGGTTTATCGGCCGGGCGACGAAATTCACGCGGGAGTGATCGTCAAACAGCGCAACTGGCAGGGGGATCTCAAAGGTTTGCCGGTTGAGACGGAAGTGATCGATGCGCGCGATCTGAAAGTGCAGACAAAGAAAGTCACGCTGCCGGATAATGGATTCGTCGAGCTGAGTTATCAGACTGCCAACGAATCACCGACCGGCACTTACACGTTCAACGTCTATCTGATCAAAGATAACAAGCGCGGCACTTTGCTGGGATCGACGACAACCAGCGTCAAGGAATTCCTGCCGGATCGAATGAAGATCGAGACCAGGCTTTCCAAGGCTGCGCCCAAAGGATGGATCAACCCGTCCGATGTGCATGCCTCCATCGCCCTGGCGAATCTTTATGGAACGCCGGCGAGCGATCGTCGCGTGACGGGAAAGGTCGAGCTCGAACCGGCTGCTTTCTCATTCGCCGAATTTCCCGACTTCACGTTTTTCGATCCGCTGCTCGACGAAAAGAAAACGCGCAGCGAACAAACATCGGATCTCGGTGAACAAAAGACCGATAATGACGGACATGCTGATTTCGATCTCCAGCTCGAAAAGTACGCCGATTCAACCTACGCGATGCGTTTCATCGCGGAAGGTTTTGAAGGCGAAGGCGGCCGCAGCGTCACCAGTTATGTCAACGCGCTGGTGTCGGCGTTGCCATATGTGATCGGATACAAAGCCGACGGCGATCTTCATTACATCGACATGAAAAAACCGCGCGGGGTCGAGCTCATCGCGGTTGATCCGCAGCTGAACAAGATCGCCGTAGAAAATGTAACCCTCAACGTCGTTGCGCAGGAATACGTGTCCGTTCTCAAAAAACAGGAGAATGGCAATTACGCGTACGAATCGGTTTTGCGAGAGCGGCCGTTGAAATCTGAGAAGATCGCCGTTTCCGCGGCTGGGCTTCATTACGCGCTGCCCACCGCCGATCCCGGCGATTATGTGCTCGAACTGCGGGACGATAAGGATCGCACGGTCAGCAAACTTCGCTTCTCGGTGGTTGGTCAGGGTGAGGCGTCGCGATCCCTGGAGAAAAACGCGGAGTTGCAGATCAAGCTCGACAAGAAGCAATACAACCCGGGCGAAGACATCGCGATCAGCATCCTTGCGCCGTATAGCGGGAGCGGGCTGATCACCATCGAACGCGAAAAGGTTTACACTTACGCGTGGTTTCAGGCCACCACCGCGAGCAGCGTTCAGCACATTCGTCTTCCAGAAACCTTCGAAGGCAGCGGTTACATCAACGTCTCCTTCATTCGCGCGATCGATTCGAAGGAAATCTTCGTCAGTCCGCTGAGCTATGGAGTAGTTCCATTCAACGCCAACCTTGAGAAGCGCCGGCTGAAGATCGACCTCGACAGCGCAGCAATCGTGAAACCCGGCGACGCGTTGCATATCGGCTACAAGACCGATCGCCCATCCAAGATTGTCGTCTTCGCAGTCGACCAGGGCATTTTGCAGGTCACCGATTACAAGACTCCAAATCCAATTGCTTATTTCTTCCGCAAATGCGCGCTCGGCGTCGAGACCGCGCAAATCGTCGATCTTATTATTCCCGAGTTCTCGCTCTTGCGATCGCTTTCCGCGTTTGGCGGCGACGGTGGCGAAGAAAAACACCTCAATCCATTCAAGCGCGTTACCGAGAAGCCGGTCGTGTTCTGGTCCGGTGTCCTCGATGCGGACCCGAACCGGCGTGAAGTGGTTTACAACGTTCCGGATTTCTTCGACGGGACGTTGAAAATCATGGCAGTCGCAGTTTCGAGTGACACGATCGGATCCTCCGATCGGACTTCGCTGATTCGCGGGCCGTTCGTCGTGACGCCGAGCGTTCCGGTGCTGGCGGTGCCAGGCGACGAATTCGAAGCCGGCGTGACCGTGGCAAACAACGTTGAAGGGTCCGGCGCGGACGCCGAAATCGAATTGCGCACGGAAACTTCGGCGCAATTGTCCGTGAAAGGACAGGCCACCCAGAAGCTGCAAATCTCGGAAGGCCGCGAAAAAAGCGCGGTCTTTCGTTTTCACGTGAACGACACGTTGGGTTCCGGCGAAATTCGATTCATCGCCGCCCGAAACGGAATCGAGACCAAACGGCGTGCCACCGTCAGCGTCCGGCCGAGCGTTCCCTTCGTCACCGATGTTCGCAGCGGCAGTTTTAAGAAAGCGAGCACCGACGTCCCGATCAAACGGCAGATTTACAATGAATTCGCGAAGCGCGACGCGGCGCTTTCGGGAGTACCGCTTGGGCTCGCTCACGGTTTGGATTCTTACTTGAAGAATTTTCCGTATGGATGCAGCGAACAAATTACCAGCGGCGCGTTCTGCCGTCTCGCGCTGTCCAGCGAAGCCGACTTTGGGCTGAATCGCACGGAAGTGAACGCGCAGATGGAGAAGACCTTCAACATTTTGCGCCGCCGCCAAAATGCTCAAGGCGCCTTCGGTTACTGGGCGCCGGAGAATGGCGAGCACATCAGCTTCAATTCCGCCTATGTCATGGACTTCCTGAGCGATGCGAAGGCGGCCGGATTTCCTCCGCCCGCGGAAATGTTCGCAACCGGCCTCCGCAGTTTGCAGCGAATGGTGGCCAAGGAACCGTCCGATGTGATCGACGCGCGCCGGATCGCCTACGCGATTTACGTTCTGACGCGCGAGGGCGTCATCACGACCAATTACGTTCTCAATCTCCGCGACTACCTCGACAAAAAGCACAAGGATGAGTGGGAAAATGATCTCACCGGCGTTTATCTGGCCGGCTCGCTCAAGCTCCTTCACAAAGACAAGGAGGCCGAAGCGTTGATCGATAAATTCAAGATGGACAACAAAACCGAGCGTTCTTACGAGGATTTCTGTCAGCCGCTCGGAGCGAACTCGCAATACATTACCGTCCTGGCGCGGCAGTTTCCGGCTCGGCTCAAGAAGATATCAGCGAATCAATTCGAACAAATCTTAAAGCCGATCGGAGACGGCCAGTTCAACACCCTTTCCGCGGCGTATGCGGTCCAGGCTTTGAAGGCGTATTC
>JAJPJU010000140.1 GCA_021324035.1 Spartobacteria bacterium
CAGCCAGATAACCGCGCACTACGCATTCCACCGGCAAAGGCTTGGTCTTCTTTACGATCATCGAGCGGCCTTCGAGCTGCTCGCGGAAGGGCCTCAGCTGCTTCGGGAACACGTTGAAATCGGTGGTGACGAAGTGGTTTTCGATCTTGCCGAACTTGTTGAACCAGAACGCTGATAGCTGGTTCAACACCGCGCCCTTCTTTGGAATTGGATCCGGCAAAATCACGTCGAAGGCGGAGATCCGGTCCGTGGCGATGAACAGCAAGGTGTCCCCCAGGTCGTAGACTTCGCGCACCTTCCCGCTGCGAAGCTTTTTGATGCCTGGAAGATCGACAATCGATTGCGCGTCGGTTTGCATTTACCATTCTTTGCCATGGCCGGACTAGTCGTCAAACCGAGAGCGCGAATTCTTCATGGACACGATTGGGTTTTTTCCAGCGAAGTGCTGAAGATCTTCGGCGGTCCCGCTGACGGAGACGTGATTTCGCTGAAGGACGGACGGGACAAACTCATAGGAAGCGCAATCTACAATTCGAAGTCGCAAATCGTGGCCCGGCGGTTTTCCCGTCAGCGGCAGGGGCTCGATCTCGACTTCTTCAATCGTCGCATCGCGCAGGCGTCGGAATATCGAGACCGGCGAAAGGTCGACCCCGAGCTGCGGCGGGTTGCTTGGAGCGAGAGTGACGGCTTGCCCGGCGTGATTCTCGACCGCTACGGCGATTTTTTGGTTCTCCAAACGCTGACCCTGGCGATGGATCAACGGAAAGAATTGATTGCCGATGCGATCGTCGGTTTGTTTGGGCCGAAAACCATTATCGAGCGGAACGATTCGGCAATCCGCAGAGCTGAAGGACTTGAACTGCAGAGTGGGATTTTGAAAGGCACCGCCCCATCGGCGGCAGTTACGATTGAACTCAATGGCCTCAAATTTGATATCGATCTTCTGCACGGCCAGAAGACGGGATTTTATCTGGACCAGGCGGCGAATTATCCAATCGTCGCCAGTTTTGCGTCGGGCAGGCGGGTTCTCGATTGTTTTGCCAACCAGGGCGCATTCGCGTTGGCCTGCGCGCGCGCGGGCGCCGTCGATGTGGCCGCAGTTGAAGAAAGCGGGGAGAATGTAAGCGCAGGCCGGACAAACTCGGAACGAAACGGACTCAAACTCCGCTGGATCGAACAGGATGTTTTCGGTTTTTTACGCGGCGCTGAAAACGCAGGTGCGGAATACGATCTCATCATTCTGGATCCGCCGTCGTTCACTAAAACCAAAAGCGGACTGAACGATGCGCTCCGCGGTTATCGTGAATTGCACGTCCGGGCTTTCAAGCTTCTCTCAAAGGACGGACTGTTGGCGACATTTTCGTGTTCGCACCACGTAACCGGGGCAATTTTCGAGAAGATGATCGCCGATGCCCTGGTTGACGCCCGCAGATCGGCCCGGCTTCTTCGCCGGTTCGAACAAGCGCTCGATCATCCGGTGGTGCCGACAATTCCCGAAACCGAATATTTCAAAGGCGTCTTGCTGGAAATGATGCCAGGCCGCTGACATGGCCTGCGATTCACGCGCATTTAAATCCACCGAATTGTTTTCTGTTCTGTAATTTGGGCCTCTTTGCTGAGTCACGGGCTCAAATTTCTTTCGGAAAGAATTGGAATTCTCCGGACGAATCATTAATGTGCGCCCAGCGGCAACAACCGAAAGGTGAGCGACGTTGAAGAAGTTTGACATGCCGGAGAAAATTCGACCGATCGAACAAATGTTGGAATTGAGTGAAGAGGAGCCGCTGTCCCCGGAGCATCTGGACTCGCAGGTCCAAAAAGCGCAGGACCAGCTGCTTCAGCTCAGACGCCAGCAGGACCAGATTGAAAAACAAAAGCGCGAGCTCGAGGAGCTGAGCCGGAAACAGGAGGAACTCGAGCGCGGCCGGGCCGAAATGTCCGACAAGCTGACTCGTTCGCTGGTTGTTTTGGAACGGGAGGCATACGATGCCCAAAAGCGCCTCGAACAGCTTCGCTCGATGCGGGAAAGTTTCGGGCAACATCTGGAGTTAATCGAGGCGATTGATCCGAAGAGCTGGAACGCTTCCGATTTGCACAAGGAACTCAGCCGGGCGTTGAGCACCGTCGAAGGCGCGCGAGTGGAATTTGTTCAACAACGCAGCCGTCTGCAGGCCGGTGGCGAGAACAATGGCGAAGAGCCTCTTTCCGAGGCGGAACCGGTTTTTTCCACCGGGGGGCGTTCCTTATTGGAATGGATGAAGATCGGCTTCGCTTTCAGCATCCCATTTATCGTGTTCGGATCTATCGCGCTCTACGTTTTCTTCTGGGTGGCGGCACACAATCGTTGAGGCCGCATGCTTCGTCGCCCGTCTAGATCGACAACGCCTCTCGATCAAACCAAGGAGGACCTGGCCCGTCAGGAGTCCGAGCTGCGCGACCAAATGCAAAAGCTCGAGAAGATGATTGCGGACGCGCCGCGGGTTGCCGAAGCGGTTGGGAAACGACAGCGCGAAGAATTGCTAATGAGAGCGAGCGAGGGCGGCAGCCGGCTGGACGTTTCAATGACCTTGCAAGACTGGCGTCACGGAGAAGCCGGTCCGGCAAAACGGCGGGGATCGCTTCGCAAAGAACGCCGCGAGGGCCAAATCGTGTTCGTCGTGCTGGTAATCGCCCTTTTGGCCGCGGCAATCTGGCTGCTTAACCATCTCCATTTTTAATATGGCCAAAGCAGCCGACTTCGATGCCGCCTACGTTTCGAAACTCGCCCGGATCAATCTGACCGATGAAGAAACGGCACGTTTTCAGAAACAGCTGACCGACGTTTTGAAGTACGCGGAGAAATTGCGCGAAGTCGACGTCAGTCACGTTGAAGCGGCCGCGCACGGCGTGCCCATGTTCAACGTTTTTCGCGAAGACAAACCGTGCGACTGGCTTAGCGCTGATGAAGCGCTGAGCAATGCTCCGCATAAAGCCAATCAGCTCTTCGTCGTCACCAAAGTTGTCGAATGAGCCGGTCCGATCTGCCGGCGCTGACCATCGCCGATCTCCAGTCTCTTCTTCGTCGCAAAGAAGTTTCGCCGCGCGAAGTTTTGGAATCGTTACGCGCGCGCATCGAGCAGGTTGAACCGAAAATCGAGGCGTATCTTTCGATCGATTTCGAAGCGGCGCTGAAAGAAGCCGATAAAGTCGACGTCAATCTGCCGCTCGGCGGGGTGCCAATCGCCATCAAGGACATTATCAACGTCGCCGGCCAGCCCTGCACCTGCGGGTCGAAAATTCTCGCAGGGTATCGTTCGCCTTACGACGCGACCGTGATTAACAATTTGCGAGCGGCCGGGGCAATTCCGTTTGGCAAAACAAACATGGACGAATTCGCGATGGGATCGTCCACCGAAAATTCGAGCATCAAGGTGACGAAAAATCCCTGGGATTTGTCGCGGGTTCCAGGCGGTTCGAGTGGTGGCTCAGCCGCGGCGGTTGCCGCGAACGCAGCATTTGGCGCTCTCGGGACCGACACCGGCGGGTCGATTCGTCAGCCCGCGTCGCTTAGCGGTCTCGTTGGTTTGAAACCAAGCTATGGCCGGGTCTCGCGTTTCGGGGTGATTGCCTTCGCTTCGTCGCTGGACCAGGTCGGACCACTCACTAAAACGACTCGAGATGCGGCGATGATCATGAGCGCGATAGCCGGCCAGGATCGGCATGATTCGACGTCATTGCCCGAGCCCGTGCCCGATTACACAAAGAATCTTGGCCGCGATTTGAAGGGAATTAAACTCGGCGTGCCAAAGGAGTATCGCGTTGAAGGGATCCATCCGCAGATCAGTGCCGCGGTGAACGCCGCGGTCAAACAATTGGAATCCCTGGGGGCCGAGATGGTCCATCTGAGTTTGCCCCACACCGATTACGGCATCGCGGTTTATTATTTTATCGCAACAGCCGAGGCGTCGGCCAATCTCGCGCGGTTTGATGGGGTTCGTTACGGGTATCGCGCCAAGGATCCCAAAGATTTACTCGATCATTACGGTCGCACTCGCGAGGAAGGATTCGGCGAAGAAGTAAAACGGCGGATCATTCTCGGAACCTACGTGCTGAGTTCGGGTTACTACGATGCGTATTACGTCCGCGCTCAAAAAGTTCGGGAACTCATTCGTCAGGATTTCGTCAAAGCGTTCGAAAAATGCGACGCGATCATTTCTCCGACTTCGCCCGAACCGGCGTTCAAGCTTGGTGAACGAACTGCGAATCCGCTGGCGATGTATCTGGCAGACATTTTCACTAACACGGCAAATCTTGCCGGAATCTGCGGGATCAGCGTGCCGTGCGGTTTCGCAAAAGAAAACGGCAGCCAATTACCGATTGGTTTGCAAATCCTCGGCAAATCGCTCAACGAAGCGCGCATTTTGCAAATCGCGCATGCCTACGAACAGAGCACCGACTGGCACCGAGCGCGATCGCCAATCGCGAAGCTCTAAATTG
Source organism: Spartobacteria bacterium (assembly GCA_021324035.1). Classification (GTDB taxonomy): domain Bacteria; phylum Verrucomicrobiota; class Verrucomicrobiia; order Chthoniobacterales; family UBA10450; genus AV40. The sequence continues at coordinate 4,477 of JAJPJU010000140.1, forward strand.
TTCAGCTACGCGCAAGCTCCCATAGGCCAATGCTTGTAGTGTGCGCAGTCCCCTTGCTCGCAAATCTCCGAGGAGATGTTTTCGCGCATCAGTTAACTAGCGAGAACTTAAGGTCCTCTGTGCGGCGTCGGAGTTGGCGTAGGCGTTGAACTTGGCCCGACTGTTGGCGTGGGAGTTGGTGTGGGAGTGGGGCTAGGTGCAACTGTCGGCGTCGGACTAGCTACTGGTGTAGGCGTCGGTGTTGACGTCGGTGTCGGCGTAGGGCTGGGCGCAACTGTTGGAGTTGGCGTTGGGCCCGGACCGCAGCCACCTCTACCGCAAGGTGTCGGAGTTGGGGTGGGTGTAGGACTAGATGCCGCAGTTGCTGTTGGCGTTGGGGTGGGCGTTGGACTAGCGATCGGAGTTGCAGTTGGTGTAGGCGTAGGACTAGGCACAACTGTTGGAGTTGGCGTTGGGCTCGGACCGCAACCACCTCTACCGCAAGGTGTCGGGGTCGGGCTAGCTACTGGTGTAGGCGTGGGAGTTGGAGTCGGCGTGGGCGATGTTATTGGCGTGGCGGTTGGGGTGGGCGTTGGACTAGCGATCGGTGTTGCAGTTGGTGTAGGTGTTGGGGTAGGGCTAGGTGCAACTGTCGGCGTCGGACTAGCTACTGGTGTAGGCGTGGGGGTTGGAGTCGGCGTGGGTGTAGGTGTAGGTGTACTATTAACTGTGATGACGCGAGTCGCTTCTGCGCTCGTCCCGCCATCCTTATCAGTCGCAACTACCCGCACGGTGTAAGGACCCGCGCTTATGTATGTGTGTGATCGGTTGAGTGGCGAAGCGGTGCCCGCCGCGACGTTTTCGGTCGTGCTATCTCCGAAGTCGAGTGACCATGCAAAGCCAGCGGATTGGTCGGCTGTGCTGGGATCTGTCGCCGTGAAGGTAAAGTTCACCGGAGCACCTGCGTCCGGCGAGCCAGGGTCGGAGATCGCCGCGGTAGGCGCGACGTTAGTCACCGTGAATGTAAAGTGAGTCGCGGCCGTCGCGCCATTGCTGTCCGTCGCCGTGATGGTCACCGTCTGCGTCGCCGGTCCGTCGTCGCCAGTGGCAGTCCAACTCCAGGTGCCGGCTCCGTTGTCTTGTGTGATCGCTCCCGTACTCGCGGTAAGCGTTACTGTCGCATTACCGGCCGCGTCGGAGAAGGTTCCCGTCTGCGTGGCCGGCGAGCCTTCCGGCGCCGTCGCAACGACAGAAGGAAATACAAGTTTGAAGATTGTCCCCACATTGTTCGCGCCGCCGGATTCCGTCGTGCCGTAGAAGTTCCCCTCGCCGTCCAATGTCAGCTCGGCTAAGTACGGAAATGAGCCCCTGTTGCTCGCGCCGTTGCCGGTGAATTCCACCAACGTCGTTAGCGTTCCGCCCGGCGTCATCTTGAAGACCGTTCCAAGGTTGTTCGCGCCGCCGTTGCCCGTCGTGCCGTAGAAATTTCCATCATTGCCTAGCGCCAGCCCGGCGTACGGGTTCGACCCTTTGTTGCTCGCGCCGTTGCCGGTAAATTCCACCAGCGTCGTCAGCGTTCCGCCGGGCGTCATCTTGAACACCGTTCCCAAGTTGTTCGCCCCGCCTTGCGACGTGGTGCCGTAGAAATTTCCATCATTGCCCAGCGCCAGCCCGGCGTACGGGTTCGACCCTTTGTTGCTCGCGCCGTTACCCGTGAATTCCACCAGCGTCGTCAGCGTTCCGCCGGGTGTTATCTTGAAGACCGTCCCGACATTATTCGCGCCGCCTTGTACGGTCGTCCCGTAGAAATTTCCATCGCTGCCTAGCGCCAATACGGCCGCGGGAGCCGACCCCTTATTGCTTGCTCCGTTACCGGTGAAATTTACCAGCGTCGTCAGCGTTCCGCCGGGCGTGATCTTGAACACCGTTCCCCCGTTGCTCGCGCCCAATTGCGTGGTCGTGCCGTAAAAGTTGCCGTCAGTGCCGAGCGCCAGACCGGCTTCGGGGTCCACACCGGTGTGGCTCGCGTCGTTGGTGAAATTTACCAGCATCGTTAGCGTTCCGTCGGGCGTCATCTTGAAGACCGTTCCGAAGCTGCTCGGGCCGCCTTGATTGGTCGTCCCGTAGAAATTTCCATCGCTGCCCAGTGCCAGCACGCCGTAAGGGAAAGATCCTTTGTTGCTCGCGCCGTTGCCGGTGAAATTTACCAGCGTCGTTAGTGTTCCGTCGGGCGTCATCTTGAAGACCGTCCCGACATTATTCGCGCCGCCTTGTATCGTCGTGCCGTAGAAATTTCCATCGCTGCCCAGTGCCAGTCCGGCGTAAGGATTCGACCCCTTGTTGCTCGTGCCATTACCGGTGAAGTCCACCAGCGTCGTCAGCGCCGGTGTTCCGGTGCCCGCGCCATCTACCATTACTTTCGGTTTCGGTTCATCTTCGAGGATTGTAACCGTCGCCGTTGAAGGAGTTCCGAGTGCCGCAAGGCCCGTTGGGTTGGTCAAGCTGACGCTGAACGTCTCGTTCCCCTTGTAAAGCCCGTTGTCGATGATCGGGACGTTGAACTTCTTAAGTGTTTCTCCCGAGGCGAAGGTCACATCCCCCGACGTGGTAGTGTAGTCGTCCGGCGCGATCGCAGTGCCGTCAGCGGTCTGGTAATGAACGCTCACTACGTTACCAAGGCTTCCACTTCGCACCACCCTTACGACCACGAAGCCGTCTGCTTCGCCCACGCCGTAGCTATTGGCGTCGAATTGAATTGTCGGTTGTACTTCGTTGTCGGTGATAGTCACCGTCGCGGAAGAAGGCGAACCCAACGTTGCGCCATCCGAGTTGCTCAAAGTGACAGTGAAATTTTCGTTCCCTGTATAGATTGTGTCATCAATGATCGGAACAGAGATGCTTTTGCTATTTTCCGCGGGAGCAAAAGTCACATCACCGGAAGTAGCGGTATACTTGGACCCAGCCGCAGCCGTTCCATCACTCGTAGCATAATGGACGGTGGCATTTGCAGCGGTCGATCCCGCCTTCGTGATGGTCAATGTCACCGTTCCGCCGGTTTCATCGACACTGTAAGTGCTCGAGTCGAATTGCACCGTATCTGTTGGAATCGGTGTAGCCGTTGGGGTGGGTGTCGGTGTGGGAGTTGGAGTTGGACTCGGTGTAGCTGTTGGCGTTGGTGTCGGTGTTGGAGTCGGCGTGGGAGGCACATTTAGAAGCGCAGAAGGTTGCACTGCAATACCCCTTGGCCCATTCACGGCAGGTGAACTGGCGAACTGCGTTCCATTACCGGCAGAATCGATTTTCTCAATCGTGCCGGCGTTATTATTCCCGACGTAGAGATTGCCGTTGGCGTCAAAGGCCAAGGCAATTGGGCCGGACACAGTAGGAGAGCTGGCGAAAACGGTCCCATGCCCGGCCGAATCGAATTTCTCGACCGTATTGATGTTAAGATTCGCGACGTAAAGATTGCCGCTGCTGTCAAAGGTCAAATTATATGGCTGGCTTACGCCTGAGTTTGTGAAAAAGGTGCCACTCCCGGTCGTATCAAACTTCTCGATCGTATTGTTGTTGAGATTCGCGACGTAAAGATTGCCGCTGCTATCGAAGGCCAAGGCGCTCGGGCCGTTCAAGCCAGAATTTGCGAAAACGCTCCCATGCCCGGCCGAATCGAATTTCTCGATCGTGTTGGCGCAGTTATTGGCTACGTAAAGATTCCCGCCGCTGTCAAAAGCCAATCCAAGGGGGCAGCTCAAGCCGGAGTTTGCAAAAACGGTCCCATTGCCGGCTGAATCGAATTTCTCGATCGTGCCGTTGCCTTCATTCGCGACGTAAAGATTTCCGCTGGTGTCAAAAGCCAAACCCCAGGGTGCGGACAAGCCCGAACTGGCGAACACAGTTCCGTTCCCAGCCGTATCGAATTTCTCAATCGTGTTGTTACCAGCATTAGTCACGTAAAAGAAAGTCTCGGACGAGATCGTGACATCATCGACATTCATCGAGGTTGAATCACCAAAACCGTCCTGATGCACGAGGAAGGCGATGCGCACTTGCTGCCCCGCATAAGGCGACAGATTATAAGTCACTTTCGTCCACGTTAGTGAATTGCTACAGACATGCAGCACGGTCGCGAGATGATTTCCCACTGAGTCTTCGATGTAAACATCCTGCCAATCATAAGCGATCTGATCGCTGGTTCGCGGAAGGTACCAGAAAGTTAAAGTCGCGCCGGCCGGCAAAACCGATGTCAGTTGGCTAAAGCGCGAATCGCCGTTCGCTTCGGGACCGGAAACAGTTCCGAGCAGAGCTGAATAGATACCGCTGTGGGGAAAGGAACTGGTTACGACCGGAGCCGGATTAGATAAGTCGATGTCCCACCCCGTGAAATCGCCGGTCTCAAAACCTCCGTTTATCAAAAGTGTATTGGTATAAGTTCGAAACGTGTAGTCGAACTGGGGATAGCTTTGGTAACCGGTGTCAGCGTAAGCCTGTCCGCTTGGATACGGATTATTAGTGTCTCCCGCGACAGCCAACGTGGAGTTGTTACACGTAAACACAAGATAATAGGTCGCGTTGGGCTTGCAGGCGACAGGTGTCCAAAAAACATCTACGAATTGACCTGCCGTCCCACTAGCCGCGCCGCTAGCAAGCAAGGTTCCACCCTGATTCGGCAGTTTATCGTAAAGTGAGATCGTAACAGTGCCCGCGCCCGTGCCGTGGTTCGGGAATAACTGAATGCCAGCTCCTGCAATGTTAGTCGTCGTCGGCTGAAAGGACTGCGCAAGGTTCACCGTATCAAACTGCGCCAAGTAAAGAGGAGCCGATAGCTGTTGCTGATCGAGAACAACGCCCGAGGGCGGCGAGGCCGCGCGAGCTGGAACCGCAAGCAAAGCCAAGGTGGCGATTACTGTGACGATCACGCTGCGAGAAAGTCGGAACTGAGAAGCTCCGGAGCTTCGCGCGGTTGGGGGCTTCATTTGGGTTCGGGGATTAGGCGGTGGGTCTTTGCCGTGGAAGTCTGGACACTCAGAGAAGGATTTGGGATTGAAGGTCAGGTCCCTCAGAGATGCGCGGCTAACAATTTTCGAGGTCATGAGGGTGTTTTTCGTTGGTTCAACTGCTCAAGTTTCGCGCGGAACCAGGAGACATGTTTCTTCCATTCACCATCCTTCTCCGGGAACTGGTGGACGAAGTTTTGGCTGACTCGGGGCTCCAGTCGGATCTGGAGATCGCGTTAAGCGTTGTCTCAGCGAAGGTGCAGCCCCACGAACTTTTTTAGCTCGGCCGAAAGTGCGTTGAAACGTCGGGTGACGTAATCGCGATGCTCTTAAAGGTTTGTCTAACGAATGTCGATCTTATTATAGATAGGATGTGGCCCTAGGCAGCGCCGAACAGGAAAACGGCGAGCACCCAACCCCCAATTGGGAGTGTAAGATCCAAAATCAAGACAGCCGAAGACGGGATTTGAACCCGTGACCTACGGTTTACGAAACCGTTGCTCTACCAGCTGAGCTACTTCGGCGCTTCGGGGAGCGAAAGATTACATCCGTTGGCATCGGACTCAAGCAGCTTAAGTTCCAACAGCATGGCGCTTGGGGTCAATCGCCGCTACCTGAAGAAATGAATCGCCTCGAAGAAATTTTGCGCGCGAAGCGTCTGGAAATCGAAGGGTTGCGGTCGAGGCGGGCGGAGCTGGAGCGGCGGGCGAAGGCGCGAACAAATTTTCGTGACTTTCGCGCGGCGCTCTACCGAAACGATCAAAACCTTGCAGTTATCGCCGAAATCAAAAAGGCTTCGCCGTCGGCCGGTGTGATCGCGCAGTCATTTAATCCAATCGAGATTGCAGCGGATTATGAGCTGAATGGAGCAAACGCGATCTCCGTTCTAACCGATACGAAGTTTTTTCACGGCGCTCTGGAGCATCTCACGGACGTGCGATCCGCGGTTTCATTGCCATTGTTGCGGAAAGATTTCGTTCTAGATGAAATCCAAGTTATCGAGTCGGTGGCTAACGGTGCGGACGCGATCTTACTGATTGTTGCTGCGCTGAGCCAAACCGACCTTGTCGCGCTTCTGCGGGCGGCCGAAACTTCTCAGCTCGACGCCCTGGTGGAGGTCCATAGCGGTGAGGAATTGGAGCGCGCGCTCGATGCTGGAGCGAAGATCGTTGGAATTAACAATCGCAACCTCGCAACCTTCGAAGTCGATCTTGGAGTGACTGAAAAACTCTGCCGTGAAGTTCCGGATGAAGTCATTCTGGTTAGTGAAAGCGGAATCAAAACGCCCAATGACGTGGCGCGAGCCAAAGCCTGCGGCGTGGACGCGATCCTGGTCGGGGAAGCGTTAATGCGCGGCGAAATCTCAATCGAACAAATTCGCGAGGTTACGTAGCCGGACTCTTGGCAAACGCGCGGCGAATAGAGCGCCAAAGACCCCGTGGGCCCTGGGCGGCACCGGCCCGCGCGACCAAAACCGGGCAACTGGCATGATTCAAAATTGTCCGGGTGAGATCGCCCATAATATAATGCCGCAACATTCCGCGCGCCTGCGAGGAGCCGGTCACGATCAAATCGTAGCTGCGGTCGCGAGCTTCGGCGAAAACCTGATCGGTCACGATCCCATGCCGGATCCGCACTTCCGCCGGCACGTTAATTTTTTCCAAGTCGGCCTTCTGCGCGCTTAGATTGATGGCGAGCTCCGATTTCGATCCAAGCAATTGGTCGACATCTTCTTCGAGCCTGACTAAGTCGGCGTAGATGGCCGGCGGTTCGGCCATCACATGAAGCAAAGTGACGGAGGCGCCGACCGCGTTGGCAAGTGTACCGGTGAGTTGGACGGCCGCTTCAATGAATTCCTTTCCTCCGGTGCAAACGAGAAAACGTTTCAGCTGCGCCCATTCCCCCATCGCCACCAGGACGGGCGGCGCTACTGCCTTAATCAGTTCATACATTTTCTCCGACCGCCAATGCAATCCGGTTGCACCGGTCTTGCGCGCACCGACAACGACAAGATCGTATTTCGTTTTCGCGGTTTCGGCGGCAATCTTCAAAACCGGATCGCCATTACATATCTCGATCCTTGGCGAAATGTTTTGAGCTCTAAGCGAATCGGCATGTTTCTCGAGGGCCTGCTGCAGTGGAACCTCGTCTTCGGCGGTTTCGGCAACGCCGAGAAGAACCACTTCCGCCTTAAGTGGGCCGGCAAATGCGGCACCGAGCCGGGTTGCATTTTCAGCTGCCGGCATTCCATCGCTGCAAATCAGAATCTTCATCCGATTAAAGTTTGTGTCCGGTCATCAGGGTGTAAATCACTATCGCCGCGCCGATCAATGGCAACGGCACAAATGCGAGCCGGATCTTTGGACCGGCAAAATATTGCGTCGAAATAGCGCCGATTTGGGCGCCAATCGCCGCTCCGGTATGCATGACGAGGGCGATTAGAATATCCACGTTCCCTTTGACTGCATGGCTAAACGTTCCGTAGCTCGCCGAAATGATGATCTCGAACAGATCGGTGCCGACGGCGAGATGCGTCGGAATTCCGAGCACGTAAACCATTGACGGCATGCGGATGTAACCGGCGCCGCCACCGAGAAAGCCACTGAAGAGTCCGCCCACGAAGGCAACCGACAAAATGATCCAGAGCGAAATTCTGACGCCCGATTCCGGCAAATGAATAATCGGCGCGAGTTTGAATCGATGAATTGCGCGAGTGACGTTGCTGAATGCGGAATGATCCTTCTTCGAATTGGGCTTCGCCGTCGCCAGGGATTTGCGACTCTCCCAAACCATAAACGTGGAAATGCTGAGATAGGCCGCGATCGAAACGACGCTGACGACGAAATTCACATTGCCGGTTCGTTTCAGGATTTGGATCATCTGGGCGCCAATCTCCGCGCCGGCAATTGTGCCGATGGCCATGATCAGTCCGAGTTTCAGATCGACATTCCCAAAGGCGCGATGCTGTTTCACCGCCACGACCGATTTGCCGACGATGTGAGCGAGATCGGTCCCGATAGTGTAATTCCAATCCAATCCCACCAGGCGCAGAGCCGGCCCGGCAATGAAACTTCCTCCAACGCCAAAAAAGCCGCCAAGGACGCCGATCACGAATCCGACGATGATCAAGTAAACGGGACTGATGTGAGCTCCAGAAATTGGGAAAAACATATCAGCCAGAGCGGTCCCGAATAATGCGCAAAAGGAAAGTCGTTAGGTATTGAAGCAGCACGGCCTGACCAATGATCAACACTATGGCAACGGTCGCGTAGGCATAGCGATTATGGCTTTCAATGTGATGAAGCCAACCGCCCAAAAAATGCAACACCAGGAAAAAATATGCGACCACCAGAACGGTGTAGACCGCGAGTTCAATTAAGAATGCGCGCAACGTTCTGATGGCTTCTTTTTTCATTTCTTCCAGAGCATTCGGTTGGCGCCGACCATATGGTCGCGTGGAATTTCGCCCAAGGTCAAATTCCATTGCGCCCAAATACGTTTCTTCCTACGTTCAGCTCTCCCTCAATCCGAAATTATGGCCGACGCAGCGAACAAGTATCCCGAAAACGCTCCAGGTAAGTTTTACGTCGACGAACAATGCATCGACTGCGATCTGTGCCGTGAAACCGCGCCCACTAATTTCAAGCGCAATGATGACGGCGGACATTCCTACGTTTACAAGCAGGCTGAAAATCCGGAGGAAGAAGCCCTTTGCAAAGAAGCGATGGAAGGTTGTCCGGTGGAAGCGATCGGTAGCGACGGCGGCTAGCGCCTCTTCCTCTTCCGCTTAATCTTGCTCTACTCCGCAGACTAAGAGAAAGAGGCAGAGGACGATTCCCGTGCACACACCCGTTGCGCTCACCATCGCCGGATCCGACAGCAGTGCCGGAGCCGGAATTCAGGCGGATTTGAAAACGTTTAGTGCGCTCGACGTTTACGGATTGACCGCTGTGACCTGTATCGTCGCCGAAACTCCGGGGAAAGTTGCCCGGATCGAGCCGGTCAATCCCGAGATGATCCGAGCCCAAATTGAAGTTGTGGTGAAGAGTTTCCCAATTGCCGCAATCAAAACCGGCTTGCTGTGCAGGCGAGCCAATATCTCGGCAGTCGCGCGATCCATTGTCGATCTCCGGTTTCGCGGGCCAGTGGTTGTTGATCCGGTGATCACGGCCACCGGGGGCGATCCGTTGTTGGAACCGGACGCAATCAGGGCTTACGAACAAGAATTATTTCCGCTGGCAACTCTGCTCACGCCAAATCTGGATGAAGCGTCGCAGTTGCTTGGCCGCAAAGTCGCTGATCGCGAAGCAATGGAGCGGGCTGGCCAGGAATTGAAAGATAAGTTCAAAGCCGCGGTCCTGCTCAAAGGTGGCCATCTGAAAGGCGATAATGCACTCGATCTCTTGTTTGGCGACGGACGAGTAATCGAATTTTCGACGCCGTTCGTTCGCGGCGTGGCGACGCACGGCACCGGATGTACTTATTCTGCGGCGATTACCGCCGGGCTGGCAAAAGGCGCGACCTTAACCGACGCAATCGCGCGAGCAAAAGAGTTCGTGACGAAATGTATTTCCACCCGGCTGCGGTGGAGCGGAGCCGCAGGCAACATTGATGCGTTGCGACACAGCCGGGACGATTAAGTTTTCTTCTTCCTGGCGCCTTTCGCGGCTCGTTTGCCTTTCTTCCAGCGCTTCAATTTCATGGCTTCTTCAGCCGCTGCGGTTTCCGCCTGTTTTTTACTTCGGCCAGTCCCCTTTCCGAGAACGATTCCCTCCCAAACTGCCTGGACCACAAATCGTTTGTCGTGTTCCGGGCCGGTTTGGGACAGAACTTCATAAACAGGACTTTTCGGCGAAATGCTTTGCAGCAATTCCTGCAGGTTTCCCTTCGGATTAATGTCGACCGGTTCCTCGGCCAATTGGGCCAGATCCGCCGTGGCCTGCGTCAAAATGAATTTCCTCGTGTTTTCCAAGCCACCGTCGAGATAGATGGCGCCGATCAGAGCCTCGAATGCGTCGGCCAAAGTGGAAGTCCGGGCGCGTCCTCCGGAAGCTTCCTCGCCGCGGCCCATCAACAAGAACTGACCGAGATCGATCTGAGCGGCGTGCGTTTTGAGGGCATCGCGCGAAACCAGCCGCGAGCGCAATTTGGTGAGCTGGCCTTCCGGTTGGTCTTTGAAGTGCCCGAAAAGATATTCCGTAATCACCAGTTGCAGAATCGCGTCGCCTAAAAACTCGAGGCGTTGATTATCGAAATGACGCCGCTGAGTTTCGTGACCAAGACTGGGATGGGTCAGCGCCTCGGCCAGCAGTAGCGGATTGCGAAACTTGTAACCGATTCGTTCTTCCAGAGGATGCACGCCTATCGCTTTTGGTAGATTTCCAGCGAAGTAACGACGTCGAGCGCGCGCTGCAAGACTGGATCGCGCATCGGCAGCCCGGACCGCGGCCGGAGACGGCGTTGCGCATCCGAAATATCCAGTTCGGGGTTGGTCCCGGCAATCAGCGCAGCCTCGTTCAAATGAGGCCTGTCGCCGTCGTACACAAACGGGCCCATTCCTTTTTCGGCGCTTTGCCGAAAGATCTGGCGTTTATCGGCCAGGGGCATTTCGACCGGCAAATCAGGTTTCACTCCGCCAGGAAACAGCGGCTGCCCATCGGGCAAAACGGCTTCAGCGGACGCCACCCGCAAAATCTTACCGCTCGGCAAGGGTTGATCGGAGTACTCGACTGCCCGGCCAGACGTCGATTGTCCGATGATCAAGGCTTTGTTATTCAGTTTGAGCGTCGCGGCCAGCGCTTCCGCGCTTCCAGCGGTATCGGCATCGGCGAGAACAACAATCAACCCTTGAAACGCCGGCTCCCGGTCGGAAGTAAATTGCCGGTCCTGTTTTGATGCAGCTTTGCGGACGCTGAAAAGCGCTTTGCCTTTCGGACAAAAGCGTTTGGCGACCTCAGCAGCGGCGGCGAAATCTCCGGTATTGCTGGCGCGAAGATCAACCACCACGGCATCGACTTTTTTCTGGCTGAACTCCTGCAATTTTTTGTCGAGTTCCTTGAGATTGGCAGCGCTCAAATCGCCGAGCCGCAGATAGCCGATGTGATTTTCGAAAATCTCGCTGTAGATGGGTGTCGCACTTGCAGCCGGTGTATTTTCACGGTTGGGCAACAGCATCAATCCTCCCGGCATGCGAACCAGTAATCCGGTGAGCGTCGCCCGATTCAGTTCAGATTCCGTGATCGCGTCCGGATTGGTGAAGTTGGATTTCAATAGCGAAAGCGCCGATTGCAGGTCCGCCTCTCCTAACGAATCGATCATCTGATCCGTCGTCGGCAACGCTGATGTCGATGGCGCGGGCGATTTGGCAGTCGCGGCGGAACCGGCTGCGGTAGGAGGTGCGGAAGGCGCCGGCGTCTGGGCGTAAACTTGCAGCGCCAATATGAGTGAAACCGCATTTATCGCCGCTGGTTTGAACATCGACTTCTGTTTAGCCGTTCGCCGCGCTCAGGGCAATATCGCGCCGATAATGGCACCCCTCAAAATGGACCCGCGACACTGCCTGGTAGGCCCGCTCGCGAGCCATCTTAATTGTTTGACCTAACGCCGTCACCGCCAGGACCCGCCCCCCTGCGGTCAGGACTTCGCCATCCACAGTTTTCGTTCCTGCATGAAACACCTGAACGCCGTCGAGTTTGCCGGCTTCGGCAAGTCCGGAAATTTTCTTCCCGGTTTCGTATTTCCCGGGATAACCCCCCGAAGCCAGAACAACTGTCACTGATGCACATTGGTCCCATTCAATGGCGTGCGCTCCAATTTTGCCGTCGATTGTCGCCTCAAGCAGGGTGACCAGATCAGATTTCATTCGAGGCAGCAACGCCTGGGTCTCGGGATCGCCGAATCGGCAGTTGAACTCGAGAACCCGAGGACCGCAGGCGGTCATCATCAACCCTGGATACAACAAACCGCGATAGATCACGTTTTCCTTTTCCAAACCATCCAACAACGGCTGCATGATTTTCGCTTCGAAACCGGCCTGCATTTCAGCAGTCCAATTATTTGCCGGACTGAACGCGCCCATTCCGCCGGTATTTGGACCGTTGTCGCCATCGAACGCGCGTTTGTGGTCGCGGGCTGATTCGAACAGACGATAATTTTTTCCATCAACCAGCGCGTGCAACGAACATTCGGTTCCGTGAAGTAACTCTTCGATTACGATCCGCTTTCCGGCGTCGCCGAATCGGGCCTCGGTCATCATCGCCTTGATCGTGGCAGTCGCTTCAACTTTATCGGACGCGATGATGACGCCTTTCCCCAGAGCCAAACCGTCGGCCTTGATCACCACCGGAAATTTAACCTCTTCGCAATAGCTGAGCGCCTCGTCGCTGTCGGAAAACGTCCGGGCCTCGGCTGTCGGGATTTTTTGCGCGCGCATCAGTTCCTTGGCGAAAATCTTCGATGACTCGAGGCGCGCTGCTGACTTGGTGGGTCCGAAAATGCGCAACTTGTCTGCGCCAAACAGGTCGACGATGCCCATCGCCAGTGGATCGTCCGGCCCGACGACCGTCAGGTCGACCTTGTTCTCTTTTGCGAACTTGCGCAATTGAGGCAGATCCGTCGCGGGGATCGGAATATTTTCGGAAATCATGCCAGTCCCGGCATTGCCCGGCGCACAAAAAATGTGATCGACCGCGTTCGATTGATTGAGTTTCCAAGTCAGCGCGTGTTCCCGGCCGCCACTCCCAATCACAAGAAGTTTCATCCGTTTTTCACTGTAGAGGCAGCCGTCCCGGCTGCGAGATAATTTCGTTTTGCCGGCGGCGCGCCTTTCGAGCAATTAGTCTTCGCGCGCTCGCGATTCCGCCGGCACAATCGCCAGCTCCACCTTTTCGGTATGACGAACGATCGTGATCCTGGATTCCACGCCGATCTGCTCCGCCATTAAGCGTTTGTGAAGTTCGTGGATGCTACCGATCGATTCGCCGTCGAGTGCGACAATCAAATCGCCAACCCGCAAACCTGCTTTCGCAGCCGGACTTTCCTTTTCGACTGAAACAACCAGCACGGCCGTTTCGCGCGGCAGATTGTAGAAGCGAATTACCCGGCGATGGATTGGGACGTTTTGCCCGGCGACGCCAATGTAGCTGCGCCGGATCTTGCCATCCTTGATCAACCAACCGGCTACAAAACGTGCAGTGTTACTCGCGATTGCGAAACAAATCCCCTGGGCCGGGCGAATCATCGCGGTGTTCACGCCGATTACTTCACCGGCTGAATTCACCAATGGGCCGCCGGAGTTTCCCGGATTCAGCGCGGCGTCGGTTTGAATGACGTTGTCGATCAACCGGCCGGACTGCGCATGCATCGAGCGTCCGAGCGCACTGATAACACCTGCAGTCACGCTTGCCTGGAAGCCGAGCGGGTTTCCGATGGCGATGACGATTTGACCGACTCGCAAACTTTCGGAGTCGGCTAGCCGAACGTGCGTCAGGCCTGGCGCGTCAATTCGGATGACGGCGAGATCGGTATCGGGATCGTCGCCAATTAATTGCGCAGGAAATTCACGGCCGTCGGGAAGATTCACGATTACGGCCGCTGCTTCATGAACAACGTGGCTGTTCGTCAAAATGAATCCGTCCGGTGCAATGATAAATCCCGACCCACTTCCGCGGGTCTCGCGCGGCCCGCGACCGGTATTGAGCTGATGTTTGATATCGATGTTCACGACGGCAGGCGTGACCCGATCCACCGCCGCCACGACGGTTCGCGAGTATTCGTCCAACAAAAGAGAGTCGTCGGACGTTGTCGTTGCCCCACCGGGGGGCGTTGACTTGTCCGGGTTTGCCTCGTCCAAAAGTAATTCCAAAGACATGAATAAATGTTCCTGCGCGGACGGACCGAGTCAAACGAGCCAGGCAGGCTATACAACCTGTTTGGATCGTTACATGCGCACTTGCGCGTGAAGCCATGGCCCGTTAAAGGTGCCGCATGGCCTCAGTCATGGACTCTCAATGTCCCTCCCGGCTTGTTCTTGATCGCATCGCAGACAAATGGACCGCCCTGGTGATCCAGCTTCTCTCGAGAAAAACGATGCGTTATGCCGAGCTCCACCGCGAGATTGGTGGGATATCGCAAAAAATGCTGACCCAGACCCTGCGGAGTTTGGAGCGAGACGGCTTGGTCGCTCGAAAAGTTTACCCAGTCGTTCCGCCGCGGGTTGAATACTCCCTTTCTCGTCTCGGGCGGACACTGATTGAACCGTTGCGAGGGCTTTGTCGCTGGTCGGAGAAGCATCTTGGTGAGTTGCAGGCCAATCGCGCGCGGGCGAAGGCGAAAGCAACGGTTCAAATCTAGTCGCCTGGCGTTGCCGGTTGATTTGTTCAGCCCCAAATTAGCTGTCTCATGTCAGCCAGGATAAACGTCACCCGGCAGCGAATCTTTCTTCTTTCGCCGGCCTATGCCGGGGGGCGACGCGCCCAAATGGTTTTGAATGAGCGCGCGGAATTCGAGCTGGCCAGGAAACTTCGCAGCAAAAAAGGCGCGACCATCGCCGAAGTATTCACTTTCCTGAGCGGTTTATATTTTCGCGGTAAAATTGCCTACGCAAACGCGTTCACCCAACCAGCCAACGGAAACGGTGGCGTCTTCGTGATCACCCCAACTCGCGGATTAATCGATGCCGCATCGTTGATCACACTTTCCGACTTGCGTGAATTCGCCGCGGTCGACATCGACAAAGACGATCCACGCTATCGCAAGCCGCTTGAGAAATCGCTGCGTAAGCTGAACAGGAAACTCTCCGCGAATTGCGACATCGTTTTGTTGGGAAGCGTCGCGAGCGGCAAATACGTCGATGTTTTTCTCAAGCACTTTGGTCAACGGTTGCGTTTTCCAGCCGATTTCGTCGGCCGAGGCGACATGAGCCGGGGCGGGTTGATGCTCCGCTGCGCCGCGGATCGGACAGAACTGAAATACATTTCCGTGGCCGGTGCGGTCTTGAATGGAAAACGCCCGCCAAAACTTGTTCCGCGGCGATATCCTAAGGGATGTCCTTCATCATAGAGCCGCCGCTGGCGCCGATGGAATCGCGCTCGGCCGATGAAATACCGACAGGCGATCAGTGGCAATACGAACCAAAGTGGGACGGCTTTCGTTGCATCGCATTTCGCGACGGCAATGACATTTACCTTCAATCAAAGTCCGGTCAGCCGCTGGCGCGTTATTTTCCGGAAGTCGTTGACGTGCTCCTGAAGCTGAAAGCAAAACAATTTGTGATCGACGGCGAGATTGTCGTGCCG
>JAJPJU010000329.1 GCA_021324035.1 Spartobacteria bacterium
ACTTTTCCACGGCCGCATCTCGCGGGGCAGTCTGAGCGCCGTTGGATTCTTCGGACACTTGTTTTCGAATCAAAGACCAGCGTCCCGCGAACTCGATGCTGGCCAGACCCGTCTTACGACGGCGTTTCCCTTGGTTTCGACCCAGGGTAGGCCTTTTGTTCGACGGAACGAGCAAGGCGCGTAATCCGTCAAAGCTGTCGCAGGTCACAAAACCGAGCGCGGCAAGTTCAGAAAGCGCCTCTTCCACTTGCGACGGAAGCAAATCAGTTTGTCGAACTACTTCAGTGAAAAACAACGCGCCACGACTTGCCAGCATGTCTCGGACGGTTTGTGCAGCCGATGAAAGTTCGATCGGAGATTTTGCAGACGCCAGCTGCAGCCAATCGTCCAAGTTCTCTCGTTGATAAAGCGCAACCGGACTTGTGCGCAACGGAGCGGCGGCGCGGGCATTTGGATGTTGTGGCAAACTCAAGCGACCCCAGCCAACGCGACCCGAAAAACATAGGCGATCCAGCCATTCAGGATCATAATCAACGACGCGAGCGGCCAGGACCGCGGACTCCCATGACGCGAGCGGTAGTTCGCAGCCGTCGAGTTGATCAAGAACCGACTGCAGTCCTTCCGGACCTTCGACGCGGTGTTGCGAGTCAACGCGCTGCCATGCGAACAGGAACCGGAAAAAATCCTGCACCGAAACCGGCTGAATCTCCGCGCGAAGCCTATCGATCGTCAGCCGATGAATTCGTGCGAGCAATCGGCGATCGCACCATTCTTGTTCGATTGCGGTCGGATGAAATTTTCCGCGGAGGACGAATCCTTCGCTTTCCAGTCCCAGCAAGCCCGCGTCGACATCTGAGCGAGAGATTCCAAGGATGTTTTCAAGTTGAGTCTCTGTCACCGGGCCCGAAACCTCCATTCGGCCGCGCAGCAGTTCGCGAATCGCGTTCGGTCGTTCGCACGTTTGCTTTTGGGCGGATTCTGGCGCGATTATGGCGGGTTCGATTTCGCATTCCGGATAAATCGTTCTCAACATCGGCAAACGCTCGGCAACGATCCAAAATGTTCTGTCCGCGACGCGCAGCCGGGCGACCCGTTTCGACTCAATGAGCTCGTTTAGCAATTGCTCTGCGCCAGATCCGTTGGATTCGTGATGAACTGTTCGTCGCACTTCGTCATCGTTCACGACTACAAGAAGCATCAGCGCGTCGTGCAGTTCGTCGGCGTTGGTCGCTTCCGGCCAGGCTTCCTTTTCCACCTTTTCAATGGCAGCCGCGTCGAGAATGCCCAATCCGTCACCATTATTTCTTTCGGAAGCACGCCGAGTGTAAACAGCCTGAGTGCGGCGTTCCTCAAGCGGCGCGTTGTCCAGGAACGCATACGGCCGCGCGTTTAAGATTTCAGACGCGAGCGGAGAAGGCTCAGGCAGGTCGCGCGCGAGGCATCGAATCTCGCCACTCTCAATCTTGCGCAGAACTTCTTCGAGACCGTCGATGTCCATCGCCTCGGTCAGACAATCTTCGATCGTTTGTTTTACCAGCGGATGATCCGGGATCTCGCGATCTCCGACGATGTGTTCGAGGCAGGCGAGCTGGTCCGGAAAAACTGCGGCCAGCAAGTTTTCCGATTCCATTCGTTGCAGCGGCGCGGCGAGCTTCGAGCCGCCACGAAAACGCGGAACGGCAAGCGATCGCGTCGCATTCCAACGCCAACGAATCGCGAACATCGGAGCGTCGAGCAAAGCCTGGACCAGAAGATCGCGAACTGTTTTCGAATTCAGATACCGAAAAACTTCTTCCAGTGGAAATGAATGCTGCGTTCCGAGCGAGATAACGATCGAATCGTCAGTCGCCGCGGCCTGGAGCTCGAAATTGAACGAACGGCAGAAACGTTTGCGCAATGCTAGGCCCCAGGCGCGATTAATTCGATTCCCGAATGGCGAATGCAAAACCAGCTGCATTCCGCCGGATTCATCAAAGAACCGTTCCATGACCAGCGTCCGTTGCGACGGAATCGCCCCGAGCGCGCGATAAGTATCTGCAAAATAATCAGCGACCTGCTGAGCGGCTGCCGCCGGCAACTGTAGTTCGTCGATAAGCCACTGCGGGACGTTTTCTCCGTTGCTCAGTTTCTGCTCGATCTCGATGCGCAATTTGGACACTGCGTCGGATAATTCAGTCGTGCGCGCCGGCGCTTCACCGAGCCAGAACGGAATTCCGGGCGGCTGACCTTTCGCGTCTTCCACCCGCACGACGCCGGCATTGACGCGAACGATTCGCCAGGATGCGTTCCCAAGCTGGAAAATGTCGCCGGCTAAACTCTCGACCGCAAAATCCTCGTTGACGGTTCCGACGAATGTTTCCGACGGTTCGAGGATCACTCGATAATCGGCGTTGTCGGGAATTGCGCCGCCCGAGGTGAGTGCGGTCAATCGCGCGCCGCGGCGGCCACGAATGCGATGATTGACTGCGTCATGATGAATCAGCGCCGAACGTCGGCCGCGTTTGGTGCTAAACCCTTCGGACAACATTTTTTCGACGCTTTCGAATTCCTCGCGCGAAAGATTTCGATAGGGCCAGGCTGCGCGTGCGAGCTCAAATAAATCGTCTTCGCTCCAATCATCGGTCGCGCTGGCAGCGACGATTTGCTGCGCCAGGACGTCCAGCGGCTTTTCCGGAATAATCAACCGATCCAATTCCCCGCGACGAACCGACCGTAACAATGCCGCGACCTCAACCAGTTCATCGCGACTAAGTGGAAAAATTCTTCCTTTCGGCAAACCTTCGCGTTTGTGTTCGGCGCGACCAACCCGCTGCAACAAGGTGGCAATCGAACGCGTGGTTGCGAGCTGGCAAACAAGGTCGACTGATCCGATGTCGATTCCAAGCTCGAGCGACGCCGTCGCGACCAGCGCCTTCAAATCGCCGCGCTTCAATCGATCTTCGGCTTCGAGCCTTAATTTCGCGGAAAGACTTCCGTGATGCGAGGTGACTGCATCGGCTCCCAGAAGTTCGCTCAAATGATGGGTCACACGTTCGGCCATCCGTCGCGTGTTTACGAAAACGAGCGTGGTCCGATGTTGCTGAATCAACTCGGCCAGCCTCGAATAAACTTCCTCCCAAACTTCGTTCGACATCACCGCCTCGAGCGGCGATTTCGGGATCTCGATCCCGAGATCAAGCTCGCGCTTATGTCCGACGTCGATGATAGCGCAGTTTGGATTTCCGTTTTCGTCAACGTTGCGCGTTCCAACCAGAAAACGCGCAACGTCTTCGATTGGTTTTTGAGTGGCGGAAAGCCCGATGCGTTGCAGCGGTTTTTCAGTCAGTGCGGCAAGGCGTTCAATGCTGAACGCCAGATGCGCGCCGCGACGATCGTCAACCACGGCATGAATCTCGTCGAGAATGACCGTGCGGACGGTCTTCAACATTTTGCGGCCGGATTCCGATGTCAGCAGGA
>JAJPJU010000023.1 GCA_021324035.1 Spartobacteria bacterium
CGCGCAGAAATTATTCTATCCGCCAGACCCGGCCAGCATGAAAGACTGCAGCATCGGCGGAAACGTTGCGACCAATGCGGGCGGGCCGCGTTGTTTGAAGTACGGCGTCACTCGAAATTATGTGATCGGTCTCGAAGTTGTCCTCGCCAATGGGGACGTGGTGCGGACGGGCGGACGTGTCCACAAAAACAAAACCGGTTTTGATTTGATCGGTCTGTTTGTTGGATCCGAGGGGATGCTTGGAATCGTAACTGGGATCACACTTCGATTGCTGCCCCTCCCCCCGGCTCGCGCAACATTGTCCGCTGCTTTCGCCCGAATGTCAGAGGCCGCCGCCGCTGTGCAGGAAATTTTCGCGAACGGATTTCTGCCGTCCGCGCTCGAAATTGCAGACAGTTTCACCCTCGAAGCTGCTCGAAAAGATCTTGGACATGCGATCGTGCCGCCGGGCAACGCCCATCTGCTCGTCGATTTGGACGGGCAGAATGAGAGCGTGCGCACCGAAGCGGAAGCGATTCATAATTTGCTCGCTTCCAAAAAGCCGAACGCGGTTGAAATGGCGACCGGCGAGGCGGAGTGCGAAAAGCTGTGGGCCTTGCGCCGCCAATTCAGCAACTCGCTCCGCGCAACCGGTCTCACCAAACTCAATGAAGATGTCGTCGTGCCACGCAGCCGCATTGTCGATCTGGTCGAGTTTGCGGAGAAGCTGAGTGCAAGATCCGGATTTCCAATCGCCTGTTTTGGTCATGCCGGCGATGGCAACATGCACGTAAACATTATGGCCGACCGTTACAATCGGGATGCAAGCGTCCGCGAAAAAGTCGAGGGCGCACTAGACGAACTTTTTGCGCAGGTCCTGGCCTGGGGCGGAGTGATTACAGGCGAACATGGAATTGGTCTTGCCAAAAAACGTTGGTGGCCGGATGCAACCAGCGATCCCGTTCGTGACCTGCACCACAAGCTAAAAGCCGTCCTCGATCCGGAAGGCATATTAAATCCGGGAAAATTCGTTGACTAAACTCCATTCGGAGCGGAGCTTTTAATCGCGGCGCTGATTCGAATACCAGATCCATCGCTATCTGTTTCGAATTTTCCTGTCTGGCGCTGCGTCAAAATAAACAGCGCGTAGCGCTGTCCTTGTTGCATGAAACCCGGAAAGATTACTCACACAATCGCAGCGTTGCTGTCGTCATTGACCTCGCTTTTCGCTCACGGCGCGGTCTCAAAGGCGGAGCCCGTGAAATCAAAACTGATAAAGAAATCGCAGCGGTCCGAAGGCGAGCCGATCGTCAGCATCAATTCGTTGGTATTCGCACCAAATCATTTGCGTTCAGCGTCGCCCAATCCGGGTGAAGCCTTCCCATGGAAACGCCAAATCGTGACCACCGTTTTCTGGATCGGCGAAAAGCCGACTGAAAATAATCCGGTGCCGAACCGCGCGAGTTCGTGGGACAAGGAATGGTCCAAAAGTTACGGCGGCTTCGATGATCCGGACCGGTCGCGTCGGAGCGATTACACCCCGGCAAAATTTACGCCGCGCCAGAATCCATTTTATTGCGCCCTTCCCTACAATGACAAAGCGGCAACCGGCCACCGTCCGGAAGCGCCGAAGGTAGTTCCCTGGTTTAACACGGCTTACCAGGGTCCCGGAGTGTCGGTATGCAAGGACCGGTGGGTTGCGATTCGAAAAGGAAACAAGGTCGCTTATGCGCAATGGGAAGACGCCGGGCCGTTCCGCACCGATCACTGGCAATACGTCTTTGGTAACGAACGTCCAAAGCCGAACCTCAACAAAGGAGCCGGGCTCGATGTTTCACCCGCCGTCCGCGATTATCTTGGTCTCGGTGAAACCGACCTGACCGATTGGCAGTTCGTCGAATTCAAAGACGTCCCGCGCGGGCCCTGGTCGAAATTGGGCAACAACAACACGTTTGTAATCACGGACCGCAAGGATGGAACTCGGTTGGCTGAAGCGAAGAAACGCAAGGGTCCCGAAGTTCAATTGATCACGGAATGATCGCGATCTAACGCGTGCAGGCTAGCGATTGGAACTCGCCGCCGCCGGCCGGTTCTGCCGTTCTTCGCTGACGCGGTTGAAGGCAAAAAAGAATCCGAGCAGGCAACCCGCGAAAATCAGGAATATGAAGAGGATCGCGAGTGAACGGTACGATTTCTTGCGTTGTTTTGCATGTTGCCAGGCAACGCGCTTTTGTTTCAGCTCGAGTTCGAGCAAGCGAGCAAGCTCCTCGGGGTCGGCGGGTTGAGCTTGAACAGGGTTGGTCATTGGCGAGAAAACCGCAACTCCCGTGCCGGACCAGCAACTACTCTCAAAGAGTTGGGTGATCTGGCACCTTCACTGCTGTAAAAATGGTGGTGCACTCGACCTTCTTCCAAAAAGTCATTATTTGCGCATTTGCCGGTTTCCTGGCCGCCGCCCTCATTCAGTGGGCAAAGGTTTTTGTCGAAGGCGCTGACGACGCTCTAAATAAGGGATACAAACATCACGCGGTGATGTCGTCGCCGTAGCCAGCGCCACAAAACGGATTGCCTGCCGCACCCCCGCGCGCATAGTTCTGCCGGAAGCAAAACTGCGCGTGAAAATCGGCTTTGCACAACTCAATCCGACGGTTGGCGATTTACAGGGCAATTTCGACAAAATCGTTCGCTCCTACGAACGCCTTGCTGCCGCCGGCGCGGACCTTGTCCTGACTCCTGAACTCGCTGTCACCGGTTACCCGCCGCAGGACCTCGTTTTCAAGTCGCGATTTGTTCCTGAAACGCTCGAAATTGTGAACCAGCTTCACGCGCGAGTCGGCAGCGCCGCACTCCTGGTGGGATTTGTCGATCGCAATGAGGGCCGGGGACGGCCGTTTCACAACGCCGCCGCTTTACTCGAGCGCGGCAAACCGATTCGTATCGCCCACAAATCCCTTTTGCCAACTTACGACGTTTTTGATGAAGACCGTTACTTCGAGCCGGCCTCAAACGTTCAGCCTTTCGAATGTTGCGGGACCAAGATCGGCGTCACGATTTGTGAAGATATTTGGACCGAACATTATCTCCCCCGCCCTCTTTACGATTGCGAGCCGACCCGGCGTTTGATCGAACAGGGCGCAGAAATAATTCTCAATTTGAGCGCGTCGCCGTTCACGTTGCAGAAACCGGCGATTCGCTACGAAATGGTCGCTACCCTCGCCCGGACCTACCAGCGCCCGATTTTTTACTGCAACATGGTTGGCGGCAACGATCAGCTCATCTTCGACGGCAACTCGATCGCCGTGAATCCGGCCGGCGGGCTTATCGCGCGATTGCCCGCGTTTCGTGAACACGAACAAATTGTTGGGACCGATTCTGCGGCTGCGATAGAATTTCGCGAAACCCCGGCGCCCGAACAGCTGTTCCACGCGCTTTCCCTCGGTCTGCGCGATTATTTGCGTAAATGTAATTTCAAATCCGCAGTCCTTGGTTTGAGTGGCGGGGTTGATTCAGCCGTGGTCGCGGCGATTGCGGCCCACGCGCTCGGTCCCGAAAACGTCGTTGGCGTTTCGATGCCGAGCCAGTACTCATCACGCGGTAGCGTCGAAGATGCGAACAAACTTGCCGCAAATCTCGGAATTGAATTGCTCCACATTCCAATCGCCGAGACATTTGCGATCTTTAAGAGTCAGTTTAAGGAAATTTTCTCCGGACTGCCTGAAAACGAGACCGAGGAAAATATGCAGCCGCGTTTGCGAGCCATGACGCTGATGGCGTTGTCGAACAAGTTCGGTCACCTGGTGCTCTCGACCGGCAACAAAAGCGAGCTTGCGGTGGGTTATTGCACAATCTACGGCGACATGGCCGGTGGCCTGGCTGTCATTAGCGACGTTCCGAAGACGATGATTTACGAGCTCGCGCGTTGGATGAACCGCGAAAAGGAGACTATCCCGAACGCGACGATTGAAAAACCGCCCAGCGCGGAACTGAAGCCTGATCAAAAAGACCAGGACACACTTCCACCCTACGAAATTCTCGACGAG
Organism: Spartobacteria bacterium; assembly: GCA_021324035.1. Lineage (GTDB taxonomy): Bacteria > Verrucomicrobiota > Verrucomicrobiia > Chthoniobacterales > UBA10450 > AV40. Next base: position 4,020 of record JAJPJU010000023.1, read on the forward strand.
CTCCTGCGAATGTACGTTGAAGAGAATCTCAGCGCGCGCGATATCATTGGCCGAGGGTTCGACGAAAAAACCGTTCGCTGGGTTCAGCGAAGGGTGGATTTGAATGAATACAAGCGCGAACAGGCCGCTCCCGGATTAAAAGTTACATCCCGGGCGTTTGGTGTAGGCCGCCGGATGCCGATCGCGCAAAAGTACGTCGACTGAGCAATGTTCGACGGAAAATGTTCGCGTGATCGCGAACATTCGGGCGGCCCGTCTAAAGACGCTTAACCAGACGCTACGGCCGTAACAAACGTCTCGGGAAGGTTTCAGTTCACCTCAGTGAGCTTTTTTAAAACGAGCGCGCCAGTAGATC
>JAJPJU010000247.1 GCA_021324035.1 Spartobacteria bacterium
GTTGTTTTTTGGATTTCGAATCATTTATCGCGAGCGCGTGATCCAGACCGGTCCGGTAATTCTGGCCGTCAATCACCAGAGTTTTCTCGATCCGCCGCTTGCCGGTAATGCCGCTGATCGCGCGATATTTTTTCTCGCAAAAAAATCGCTGATGGATCTGCCCGTTCTCGGATGGCTTCTGCCCAAGCTCAACGTTATCCCGGTTAATCTCGAAGGCGGTGATCGCAGCGCGCTTAAAGCGTTGATCCGGGTATTGAGCCACGGCGAATGTGCGCTGGTTTTTCCGGAAGGAACCCGGACCCCTGACGGAAGTCTTCAGCCGGCCGAGCCTGGTCTGGGTTTGATCATCGCGAAAACGCGTGCGCCGGTTGTTCCAATGCGGATTTTTGGCGCCTACGACGCGTGGCCGATTGGCGGAAAGATTCGATTGTTTCGGAAAATTACGGTCGTAGTCGGGGACCCGATTTACTTTTCCGATGAGGATTTTTCTACCGGCGGCAAGGAAACCTATCTGAAGCTAAGTCAACGGGTGATGGACGCGATCGGCGCTTTGCAATTGCCATAATCAGGGTTTGCGCCTGCAGGTGCCACATCCAATAGTTTGGAGTGAGCTCTCAACCAGGTGTCTCGAAAAATGTTGGCCGGTTGATGATCGCAATTGTTGTGGGTTTCGCGTTGGTCGCGCTCTACGCCAACATTCAAAAATGGCGGCGGCCGGCAATCGAGAATGTCGTGTTCACGCCCGGCGGCATTCCTTCCGCCAAACCGACGCCCTCGCCGGCAATGACGCCGACTCAGTAAACTAACGATTCGACAAAGCCCTCTGACGGCATGCGAAAGTGTTTTGCGTTATCGGTCCTGCTAATCGGTCTCGTAGCGACATTGTTCGCACAAACGCCAGTTCCGAACGTTACTTCAACGCCCATTTCTTCACCGGCGGTGTCACAAAGACGCGGCCGCTTGCTCCTGCCGCTTGGAGCGCCCACTCCCGGGACAACGGCAACTGCAACCGCAAGCGCGACACCGGCTAAGTCCCCGGCGGCTATCGAAGAACCAACGGCGATTCCATTCCCAACAACTGACGACCGGGAATCGCAGCATCGAGCGCGTGAAAAATCCAGATCACAAAAGATCAACGTCACTGCATCGCCTGAACCTTCGCCGGACGAAACGCCAATGCCGTCGAAATCGCCGGTTAGGACGCCAACACCTTCAAAATCACCTGTCACCAAACCGTCGAAATCGCTGGCCAGGACGCCAACACCGTCGAAATCGCCTGTCACCAAGCTGACGAAATCGCCGGCCAGGACGCCAATACCTTCAAAATCGCCTGTCACCAAACCGTCGAAATCACCGGTCGGCAAGCCAACGAAGTCGCCGGCCCGAACGCCAAGTTCAAAGAAGCCGCCGACCTGGAAGGTGACAAGGGCGCGGCAACGCAAAACAGTGTCGCCTTCACCTGGCACTTATATTTCTCATCCTCCTTTTTGAGGAATGGAAATCTTTAATAGTACCTGCGCTTATTATTTTAAGTTTCCCTTTGCCTCTTGTGCGGCGAGCTCGCGCGCATAGGTCAACGTGTCGATCGCGTCGACAGTTTTGTCCCGCCGGATGGCTTTGATTCGGGGAAAGCGCAAGGCCAACCCGCTTGCGTGACGGTTGCTCGGTTGAATCGAGTTGAACGCGACTTCGAGCACGGTATCGGGTTTCACTTCGCGATACCGGCCGTGGTCGACAACTGTGTTTTTCTTGAAGTGATCGGTCAGCTCGGCGATCGCGGTATCGGTCAGTCCGCTGTAAGCTTTGCCGATTGGCAATAGATCGCCGGTTGTTTCATCTCGAACCGCAAAGGTGTAATCGCTCAGAACATGATTGCGTTTACCATGGCCAAATTCCGCGCCGACAACCACGACATCGAGCGTCGCGAGCTCCTTCTTGAGTTTGAACCAGGACATGCCGCGCGCGCCCGGAGTGTAAAAACCCGCCGGGTCCTTGATCATCAAACCTTCATTCAAGCGCCGACGCGCTTCTTGAAAACGTTGCTCGATCTCCGCCGCCGAATGGGCGGAAAAAACTTCGGCAAGCTGGAATTGCGGGGGAAACTTCAGATCGCGCAATAGCTTGCGGCGGTCTGCCAGCGACGTCTTCAATAACGACCGGCCGTTCACCCAAAGAAGATCAAACGCGACGAACGCCACCGGGACGTCGGCCGATGCGGTTGCAAACAAATCGGGTCCTTCATCTTTTCGGCCGAGTCGCTTTTGCAGATCGAAAAAAGTCAGTTTGCGTCCCTGTTCGAATGCCACGATTTCGCCGTCCAGAATTACATCCGGTTCTAACTTGCGCGATTGATCGACCAATTCGGGAAATTGATCGCTGATGCGGCGCAAATCGCGGGAGTAAATTTCAGCACGTTCGCGGTTTCGATGAAACTGGGCCCGAATCCCATCAAACTTGTCTTCCACCAGGACAACGTCGGAATTTTGCTCGGAAAATCGTTCCCAAATCGCTTCGGCCGTCGGTTCCGGAGTTGCCAGCATGCACTTGATTGGGCGAAAGACCGAGAGCTCGGCACGGTGTAGTTCGTTTTGACATCCGAGCAACGCTGTTTGGCCGACGTCGCCAAGCAGCATGTTGGCTTCTTTCACCTGGTCGAGTGGAACATTGAACGCGCGCGCGATTGCTTCCTCGACCAGCCCTTCTCGCAGCCCTATCCGCAGATCGCCGGTCAGAATTTTCACCACGTATTCGCCTTCCAGAGCGGAAAGGTTCGCAAACTGCCGCTGCAATAGTTGAGTTTTTGAAATTGGCCCTCGAACGCGATGTAGCTCATCGAAGAGATTTTGCGATTCGACGATCGCAAATGGCTTCGCCGTCGTTCGGCCTTCAAGGACGTCGAACGCTGTTTTACCGAGGTCGCCGTGGCTGGCGGCAATACGATGAAGTTCGTCATCGGTAATCTTGGTCGCTTCCAACAGAGCGCGAACGACCACCGACCATCCGATTTGCAGCGTCCGCAGATCGCTCTGGGCGAATGCGCGTCCCGTGAAATAGGTCGTAACAATTGGCAATTGCTCGCGATTAAGCGTCTTCAGGTATTCGGCAAGCAATCGGACCTTTTCCAACTTGGCCGGCGTCGCCGCGATAGCTTCACCGACCTTCGCGAAGGTCAGAAACTCAGAATCTGCTGTAGAGGCGGCCGTGCCGGCCGCAGTCTGATTTTCTGCGCCCGACACGGGCGCCTCTACAGAAGACTTCGGCATCTTAAACTCCATTTGGTTTTCTTCGCTCAAAGCCCATGCCTCGATTCCGCGTTCGCGCAAATCGCGCGCGAACTCCGCGGCGAAACCGTGCAGAGTAAGAACGCGCTTCGGTTTTACCAGATCGACGTATCTAACAAGTTCGTCGTAGTCGGCGTGGTCGGACAGTGGAAATGCCGCGTCAACCTGGTAGCGATAGACTGCGTTGGGCTCGACAGCCCATCCGGTGACGATCGCGACTCGCCGCCGCTCGATTTTTTCGATCATCGGCGAACGTCCGGCACTGGGCGGACAAATCAGAACTTTTCCCGCGACTTCGTTTTTGTTGTAGCGAACGTATTTGCAGAATGATTGGCCGAATTGTTCGTAGATTCGCGTCATTTGATAGACGGAGCCGTGCAACATCGGAGTCAGCCCGGCGCCGTCGAGAGCGCACAAGATTTCCTGGGCTTTGCCTAACGAATATCCGAGCAATACCGGCACGCTGCCGTCGGCTATCGCGTCGCGACAAAATGCGACAATTTCCGCGGTGACCTTTTCGGTTGCCGGAAATTGATAACGCGGCAAACCGAACGTTGTCTCCATGATCAGGGTATCGGCCTGTCTCCATTCCGCCGGTTCGGCTGATTTGCCCCGTCGCAATTTGAAATCGCCGGTGTAAAGCAACGTCTCGACTTCGTTCCTTAAGAAAAGTTGGGCCGAGCCAAAAATGTGGCCAGCTGGCAACAGAGTGAGATCGAGATTACGGATTCGTCGTTCTTCGCCGAATGGAAGCGCGTGTTCGATTCGCGTCCCAGGCATGCGCGCTTGCATTAATCGCGCCGTTCGCTCCGAGAGAACGATTTCCTGGTGCGGAGCAATGTGGTCGCTATGGGCGTGCGAGACGAAGGCGAATCGCTTCGGGTCCCACGCATCCAGCCAAAAGTCGTACGCCGTGAGATAAACTCCGCGGTCGTAACGCACTTCGATCATCCGAAAATCTACGCGTCAGGCCGAACCGTGAAAGTTTGGGATTCTCTTTTGAGTTGATTGCAAGTCCGGCTCGGCCTTTCATTAACAGCCGTGACCTCGCGAATTGCACTGCTGGTTTTACTCCCAATCGCGATTTCTTTTGGCGCGACGCCGCCACGGCCAACCCTGGTCAATCGCTCCGGTCAGCTGCCAGTGGAGTTGAACCGGGATTTTAAGTTTCGCAAAACGAAACTCTACCTGCTGACCGAACAGGAACAGGGCCAGGAGAAAGCAAATCCGGACCAGCAGAACAATGTTCAAACTGCCGGGAAGGGAGGAAAACTCGCCAGCACCGCGCCCTCAAGCAAATCGACTACGGTTCAGGACGCATCAATTCGCTTCGAGCGGCCCTATCGGCTTTTTGGGGCAGTAACCAAGCTCGATCAACGCGAACGGATGGGGAATTATTTCGATTTCTTTTGGCGGGCCCGAAGAATCGCCGACCTGAGCGTGCGACTGGAATACAAACAGGAAAAGTTGCACGCTCATGTTCAGGCCCAGGAGCTTTTCTACCCGGCGGCAAGGGGCAACTACAAAACCGAATTTAGGGTAATCGGCGACGATTATTTCGACGATGGCCGGGTGATCGCCTGGCGCTGTTCGCTGATCGAAAACGGCCGGATCGTCGCGGAAACCCATTCGTATTTGTGGCAATGACCGTAGCGCAAGTCCTGTAGCCTGCCCCGGGCGCGGTTTGACAGCGTCACTGTCGATCCTGTATTCTTACTTACTCAGCTGTGCAGTCATCGATTTTAGTGGGCGTGAACGGCCCCGCCGTTTGGGTGCGAGTGGAAGGCAAAGGGAACTTCCTCAACAGCGGAAGCCTCAAAGAATTTGCGCAAGAAATGGTCAACCGCGGTTACCGCGAGTTTGTGGTGGACCTGGAACATTGCGCGATGATGGATTCCACATTTATGGGAACGCTGGCCGCGGTGGCGCTGCGATTGAGAGAAATTGGCCAGGGCCATTTGCATGTCGTTCATTGCGGCCCACGCAGCCGAGACCTGCTTTCGGGACTTGGATTGGACCAAATCTTCGACATTCAATCCAATGGGGCTGCCGCTCCTGAATGCGAGGAAGTGAAAAATCACGCGGACGCTGAGGCGAAGAAAAAGGAGACAACTGTGACCATGCTCGAAGCGCACGAGGCCCTGTGCAATGCCGCGCCGGAAAATCTTTCCCGATTCAAAGACGTTCTCGAATATTTAAAGCAGGACCTCCATCAAACAACAACGGGGAAATAAGCTGGCCCCGATCTAAATGCGGCCGAACATTCTTTTCTGGCTGCTGATCGCCTCTCTGGCGGCCTGGATTTTCACTCTCCTGCGCCAACGGCAAAGCATCCGCCGGCTCGAACGTTCGACCGAGGAGATGCAAATCGAAGAAACGCTTGTCTTCGATTTCCTTCACGGGCTCGGAGAGGCGTTCAGCGAAACGATCCGGCCGGCGGACCTGCATCGCTTAATTGTTGAAGGCGCCACTCGTGTGCTTGATGCGCAAGGCGGCGCGCTTTATTTAGCGGAGCGGACCGGTTCGAAGCTGACGCCGACATTCATTTCAAAAGGTTGTCCGCCTCTGGTCGATATTCCGCCGCACATTTTGCAACAGGCCGCGGCCGCGCCGACCGCGTTGGAAAGTTTCCTGCGACTGCACACGATCGGGAGCGGGGATGGATTGCTCGGGCGGGTTTGGCAAACCGGCGGTGCAGTCTGCCTCAACGAATTTTCGGAAGCGCCCGAACTGGTGAAGCTGCGGGGCAGTTCGTTTGGCGCGAGCTCGGTGATGGTTGCTCCACTTCTTTATGCGAAACAAAACATGGGCGTGCTCGCGCTGGCGAACAGCCGGATGGGCGCGCCGTTTTCGCAGAACGACTTTGTTGTCTTCAAATCGATCGCCGAGCAATCCGCCTTTGCGCTCTATAACGCGATCATCTATTCCGAGGCGAACGAGAAGAAGCGTCTCGATCACGATTTGGAGATCGCGCGTGATATCCAGCGGATTCTGCTGCCATCGGAATCGCCGAGCATTAGCGGATTCGAAATTAACGGCGTGAACATTCCCGCCCGGCAAGTCAGCGGGGATTACTTCGATTACATCAAAGTCGATGAGGAACGTCTTGGCGTTGCCATCGCTGATGTTTCCGGAAAAGGCGTTCCGGCTTCGCTGATCATGGCGATTTGCCGCAGCGTGCTGCGAAGTCAGGCGATCGGCAATCCGTCCCCGGCGGAAGTTTTGCAAAAGGTAAACCGCCAGCTCTATCCCGATATCAAAGAGGACATGTTTATCAGCATGGCTTACCTGGTGCTCGATCATGTCCGGAGCGCGGTCACGCTCGCCCGCGCGGGCCACGACGCGCCGTTGCTTTACGCCCAAAAAACGCAGGAGGTGAGCACGTTGAAAACGCCGGGCATGGTGGTCGGCATTGACAGCGGAGACGTGTTCGACAGGTTAACCAAGGACGTCGCCGTACACCTCGAGCAGGGTGATTGCATCCTGCTATACACGGACGGGATCACCGAGGCGCTCGACAACGAAGGGAACGAATTTGGGTTGGAGCGAATGATGAAAGCTTTTCGAACCACCGCGAAACAAGGCCCACGGGCGATTGTTTCGAGGTTGATTGACGAACTCCGGGATTTCGTCGGCGCGACCCCCCAAAATGACGACATCACTTTAATAGCGATTAGAAAGACATGAAAAAAAATCCGGTCACACATCCTGACGAGGCTGAGCGAGAGAACGCTTCAGCCACTCGGGACCAGGCCAATGGTCAGGACGAAATCACTGCCATTCAGGCGGATCTCGATCGTTTTCGCGATTTGGCAATGCGAACTCAGGCCGACTTCGAGAATTACAAGAAACGTTCGGCTCGCGAAAAAGATGATGCGATCAAGTACGCCAACAAAAGTCTGCTCGAGAAACTCGTTTCAATTGTCGATCACTTCGAGCTGGGTTTGGAAGCAGCGCGTGATGAAGGTGAAACGTCCCCGGTTTATTCCGGAATGAGCCTGGTGTCGAAACAACTTCAGGATTTTCTTGCCGAGAACGGTTTGCAGCCAATTGAAGCCGTTGGTCAAAAATTCGACCCTAACTTCCATGAAGCGATCGGGCATGAACCAAGCGCCGACGTTCCCGAAGACATTGTCATACGCCAAACCCGCCGCGGTTATCGGTTCAAAGATCGATTGTTGCGACCATCTGCCGTGGTTGTTTCGTCTGGCCCGGCAAATAAGTGACACGTGACGAGTGACGAGTAAAATTCCGCGCGGCAGCTGCTCAATCTTGCCACTCGTAATCCGTTACTCCCCACTTTTCTCAAATGCCCAAAACTAAGCGCGACTACTATGAGGTTCTCGGGGTCGCTCGTGGAGCGTCCAGCGAGGAAGTGAAGCGCGCTTATCGCAAACTCGCGGTGAAATTTCATCCGGATAAAAATCCGGACGACCCGCATGCCGAAGAGAAGTTCAAGGAACTCGGCGAAGCCTATGATGTCCTGATGGACGCCGACAAACGAGCGGCCTACGACCGCTTTGGTCATGCGGCGTTCGAGCAGGGCGGGGGATTTCGCGGAGGATTTCACGATCCGTTCGACATTTTTCGCGAAGTATTCTCCGGCGGCGGCGGCGGAATCGCAGGCAACATCTTCGAAACATTTTTTGGTGGAATGGCCGGCGGCCAGGACCGGCAGCGCGGTGCCGATTTGCGATACGACATGCAGATCACGCTCGAGGAAGCCGCCTTCGGCACCGAAAAGGAAATCGAAGTGCAAAAGCTCGATATTTGCGACAAATGCAAAGGCTCAGGCGCCGAAGGCGGATCGCGGACGGTTAATTGTCCCGTTTGCGGCGGCCGCGGCCAGGTCGTCAGCTCACGAGGATTTTTCCAGGTGTCGCAGACTTGTCCGCGATGCCGCGGGGTTGGTCAGGTGGTCGAAAAACCGTGCCGTCAATGCGAAGGCGACGGTCGCGTGGAAAAGGCGAGTCGAATTAAACTCAAAATTCCCGCTGGAATTACCGACGGTTCTCGGCTGCGTTCATCGCGCAACGGTGAGGCTGGAATTCGCGGCGGACCGCAGGGCGATCTATACGTCGTCGTTCACATCCAGGAGCACAAGATTTTCCAGCGCGACGAAGACAATTTGTATTGCGAAGTGCCAATTCCATTCACCCTGGCCACGCTTGGCGGAGAAGTGCCCGTGCCGACACTGGAAGGCAAAGCGAATCTCAAAGTCCCGGCCGGAACTCAGAGTGCTCAAATGTTCAAGCTCCGCGGCAAAGGCATTGTCCACGTAAATGGACATGAGCGGGGCGATTTGCTGGTGCGGGTGCTGGTCGAAGTTCCGACCAAATTAAATGCCGAGCAGCGGGCCAAGCTTCAGGAATTCGCCGAGCTCTGCGGCGATGAGAATACGCCATTGCGGAAAAGTTTTTTTGAGCGTGCCAAAGAATTCTTTCGGGATGTTTGAGCCTGAGGTAAAATTTGGTCATGATCCCCGACCAGTTATACCAGCTCTTGCACGCAGTGCCGTTTGTCCCGTTCAAAGTACACGTCGCTGCAGATCCAAAGTCCTATGACATCCCACATCCTGATTTCGCGCTGCTCACGCATCGAAGGCGTGTCCTGGCAGTAGCTCTCCAGGATAAAGACGCGGTCCATTTAATCAGCGTGCCACTGATTACGAAGATTGAAGCCGCAGCTGCGACCGCTTAGTTCCGCGTCTTGCCTTCAGTCTTCAATGCGCCTAAAACGGCGCGATGGCTGACGAATCAACTCCGCCGCCGCTGCCTTCCCAGCCCGTCGTAATCGCACCAGCCTCGCGGACAGAGCCGCTCGCAATCATCAGTTTGGTTTTGGCGATCCTATCCTGGATTGTCTGCCTTCTTATCGGGTCCATTCCCGCGATCATCTGTGGTCACATGGCCCGTTCGAAGATTCGGCGATCCAATGGCGCTCTGACCGGGATGAATTTTGCGCTGGCTGGCCTGATCATCGCGTATCTCGAAATCCCGATGGGCATCATGGGCGGCATCATGTTGGTCGACATGATTCGATCGGACCGAGTGCGCCTTCACGATCTCGCTCTCGAGAAAAAGGAAATCATTTCCGATGACACCAGGTCAAAGATCACCGTGTCGGGTTTTTGGGTGAAAAGATCGGATCTCAACAAACATTCGTCGTTACAGGCGGCCAAGCCGGACAAGGAATTGTATTTGATCGTAATTGGTGATTCGAAAACCAAGGTCCCGAACATGACGTTGCAACAGCATCACCAGACCACTCGCGATCACATGCTGAAACAGCTGAACAATTCGTCGGCGACGGATCCCGTTTCGACAACGATCGATAACCATCCGGCGCTGCAGGATGAGCTCCGCGGAACGGAAAACGGGAAAAACGTGGTCTTTCTTCACACCACGGTTGATGAAGGCGACTCGTTCGAACAAATTCTGGCTTGGACGGAAAAGGGGCGTTGGGCCAGTGAAAACCAGGAGCTTCATAACGCCACCAGCAGCTTTCATATTGGAGAATAGAGGCGGTTCCTGACCGGGCGAGACGGCAACCGGGCAAGCCAACTCATTTCCCCGCATACAAGCCCCTCACCGCGCGCGAATTAAGGTTGTATGAAAGAGGAACCTAAGATTGATCGCAAACGGATGATCGAGTTGCTGAACGAAGATCTCGCGCGCGAATACCAGGCCGTTATCGCCTACGTTATTTACAGCCAGACCCTGAAAGGTGCGGAGTACAACCACATCGCGCAGGAATTGGAAAAGCATGCCGCCGAGGAACTGCAGCACGCACTTAAGATTGCGAAGCAGATCGACTATTTTAACGGCGAACCGACTAACAAGCCGAAGGAGGTCAAAGTGTCGGACAAACCGCGCGACATGTTGAAGTTTGATCTCGAGAACGAACGCCAAACGATCGTTAATTATCGTCAACGGATTCGCCAGGCCGACGCAATGGGCGAGTTCGCCCTCGGTGAGGTGTTGCGCGAAATCATCGCCCAGGAACAGGAACATCTTCAAGATCTCGCTGACGCCCTGGGAATCGATACGCCAAAGATCGATTAGCGGAATGTTAGATGTATGATGTCCGATGTAAGATGTGGCGGCGAATCGCGCACGCTCTAAATCTAACATCCTCAATCTTACATCTGACATTCCGATGCATCGCTTCTATATCTCGCCCGACGATTGGAACCCGCGCGAGCTGACCTTGGGCGAAGGCGAGGCGCATCATGCGCGTGATGTGCTGCGCCTGAAGCAGGGAGATCGCGTTGTCGTCTTTAACGGTCGGGGACGGGAGATCACGGCGGAGATTCTCGATTTTGCCAAAAACGAAGTTCGCCTTCGCAAACTCCAGGAAAACGAAACGCCGCCGCTGCGTTGCCGAATCACTCTCGGTCAGGCGATTCCCAAAGGAAAAAACATGGATCTCATCGTGCAAAAAGCGGTTGAGATCGGCGCCGCCGAAATCGCGCCGTTGATTTCGGAACGAACGATTGTCGATCTCGATTCAAAGGAGGCTGAACAGAAGCGAGCGAAGTGGCAGCAGATTGCGATCGAAGCGGCAAAACAATGCGGCCAGAACTGGCTGCCGGCGATTCACACGCCGCGCAAGCTCAAGGATTTTTTTGGCCAACAATCTTCACACGACCTCCGCCTGATCGGGTCGTTGCAGCCGGACGCCATTCATTTGAAACAGGTTTTGGCCGATTATCGCGAACAACAGGGCGGTCGGCCTGCTCGCGTCTTAATGATGGTCGGTCCCGAAGGCGATTTTACCCCGGCTGAGCTTTCACTGGCAAAGTCCCATGGGTGTCAGCCCATTACGCTCGGCCCAATCATCTTGCGTGTTGAGACTGCTGCAATCTATTGCCTCAGTGTGCTTTCCTATGAGCTGATGTGAATGCGGCGCGTCTTGGTTGTTGCGCCGCAGCCCTGGCGGAGGCGGATTCGTGTGAATCGATGTGAAGCAGACAGTCTGGTCAGGCAGAGGTTCAAAAGGCCAAAAACATTGACTTTTGCTGCCTGTTTTGATTCGATCTGCGGACCCGCAGGCCGCAAAATGATGAAGTATTTAATCCAAGTCACGCTCGGCACACTGGTTCTATGTGCGTCGGTCAGCGCTGCTGAAATCGGCTGGAATTTTGGCAGCAGAAGCGTCGGAACTCTTTCCCCAACGTCTGGAGTTCCAGTCACCAATTTAACGGTAAGCGATTTTTCGCGGGCCAATGGGGGTCCCAACGACACCCAGGCAAATATCATCGATTCGGGTTCCAACTCGGGAGGTGCTTACGCCGGGGCCAGCGGAGATAACAACGCGCAGGCCATTGCCATTGCCGGGCCGCTCGATATCACGAACTCGACTTATTTCTCGTTCACGCTGACTCCAACCGGCGGCAATATAGTTACCGTTACTGGCTTTACTTTTGGGAGCCGCAGTTCTACCGGCGGTCCCACTTTAATCTCCATTCGCTCGA
>JAJPJU010000183.1 GCA_021324035.1 Spartobacteria bacterium
CACCGACACCGACACCGACACCGACACCAACGCCGACTCTGACACCGACGCCAACGCCGACTCCGACACCGACACCAACGCCAACACCAACTCCAACTCCGACTCCAACACCAACGCCAACTCCGACGCCCACACCGACTCCAACGCCAACACCAACTCCGACTCCCACACCGACACCAACGCCAACACCGACGCCCACACCGACTCCATGTCCGCGCGGATGTGGTCCGAGCCCAACTCCAACGCCTACACCGACGGTGATTCCGATAGCGAGCGCGACTCCAATTCCGACGGGCACGCCAACCGCAACTCCGACGCCCACTCCGTGTGGCCGTCAATGCGGTCCGAGTCCCACGCCAACTCCCGCGCCTACGCCTACGCCGACTCCAACTCCAGCCTCGCCGACACCAACGCCGACTGCGGCTCCTAGTCCAACGCCAACTCCGACTCCGACTCCGCCAATACATAGGTGAACGACCCGAAGTGCAGTCGTTCAAGTGACGAATTGATTGCTCGGTAAGCCGCTGAGCGAGTCGCTATTCCAGATTTGTCTGAATGAATTTAGGGCTCGCGTGAATATCAATCGTCCGAAGTGTGTTTTTACCTGAGTTAACGAATCGATGCGGGGTGTTGGCGGGAATCACTACCACCCCGCCGAATTTCGCTTCCCGTGTTTCATTTCCGATCGTAAAGCGCGCGATTCCTTCAATAACAAATCCGACTTCGACATATGGGTGCGTATGCAAAGGCGGGCCTTTTCCGGACGGTGCGTTGACTATGTAAGCTGAGAATGGCGCGCCCTGTTTTTCGCCGACGAAATTGTAAGACATTCCGATGAACGGCAACTGCTCGAGATCGAGAAAGCTCATCTGCTAATCTGCACCGGTTGAGGACGTTGGCGAGTCGGCCCACGTCAGGCGAATCCGAAAAATGCAGGGTCCTGCGGTGCAACCAAACCCAGTGACAGTTCCGATTCAAAGAATTATCATTGTCCGCAACGTGAAACGCTCGAAAGCGAACAAACCGCATTTGTCTTCAAAGAAGAAACGCCGCCAAAATCTTGTCCGCAACTCTGCCAGCGGAGCGTCTGCGCGGGAGCTTCTTCAAGCCAAGGAGGCTCTTGAGCGAAAGACCGCCGAGCTAGCTCTTTCACTTTCCATGATGCAGGCGACGCTGGATTCGACCACGGACGCGATCGTAGTGACGGATACGCGGGGGAACGTCCGCAATTTCAATGAGAAATACGCGCGGTTGATGGGCGTTACCCGGGCAGAAATGAAGAAAGCGGACGTCAGCAAATTGCGGATCAAATTTAGTCAGCGATTCAAAGACCCGGAGGAATTTGTCGCGCGAGTGATGGAGATTTACCGGATGGCCCCGGCGGAGACTTTTGAGGTTCTGGAATGGAAAGACGGGACGATCCTGGAGCGCTATTCGCAGGTCCAATTGGTCGATCGCAAACCGGTAGGCCGGGTTTGGAGTTTTCGGGACGTCACTGAACGCAAACGCGCGGAAGAAAATCTGGAGGCGGCCAAGGTTGCTGCGGAACAGGCGAACCAGGCGAAAGACGATTTTCTGGCATCGCTAAGTAATGAACTGCGTACACCTCTGACTCCGGCAATGATCGCGGCGCGTAATCTTTCCGATAACAAAGAACTGGCCTCGGAACTTCGTGCAGCCGTGATGGCGATTTTTCGCAATGTCCAACTGGAAGCGCAGTTGAACGACGATCTCCTCAATGTGACGCGGATCACTCGCGGCAAGATTGAAGTGCACCACGAAGTGGTCGACGTCCATGCGTTATTGGAAAACGCCGTAACGATCGTAAAGAGCGACATCACCGCGAAGGCCATCCAGTTCGATGTCGAACTGGTCGCCCCAAATCACCATATCTGGGCCGACCCGGTCCGGATTCAGCAGGTGTTCTGGAACCTGATGAACAATGCAGTAAAATTTACGCCGACCAACGGCCAAATCTGCACTCGCTCATATAATAAAGACGACCAGTTCGTTTTCGAGATCACGGACAGCGGAATCGGCATCGACCCTGCGCGCCAGGCCAGCATCTTCGAACCGTTTCATCAGGGCGAACGCTCGATCACGCGGAGATTTGGCGGCCTCGGTCTCGGCCTTACGATATCGAAAACACTTCTCGATTTGCACGGGGGGACGATCGCGGTGGAAAGCGCGGGTCAAAATAAGGGCACCACGTTTCGCGTTTTCCTCGACCTGCTGAGCGAGCCCGTCGCAGCCGAAGGCAAGGGAATCGACGGTTGCGCGACAACTTCGCGAAAGTTGCGGCTCCTGTTGGTCGACGATCATGCCGATACCCGCGGGGTGCTTTCGCGACTTCTGGTGAAGTGCGGTCACGAAGTCGTAACCGCCGATTCTGCAGCGAAAGCGCTGGAAATTCTCGATAGCCGCCGGTTCGACGCATTGATTAGCGATATCGGCTTGCCGGAGACGAGCGGTTACGAATTGGTGCGGCAGGCCAAACAGCGTCATCCACTCAAGGGGATCGCGCTGTCCGGACTTGGCATGGAGGAAGACGTTCGTCGTAGTCTGGAAGCGGGATTCGATCATCATCTGACAAAACCGATCAACTTTCAGGAACTTCAATCTGTCCTCGGAAAGGTTTTGGTCTGAGGCTAATTTATTTCGCCGACAGAACCGAAACAGCGATTTCTGAAATAATTTGTAACGAAATCACGCCGAATCCGTCTGATATTTAATGGCAGGGGTTTCGGGAATCGAATGGGGCCAGGCAGGGGCAGTCGCGACCGCGTCGCGGGAGGTTTTGGCCAAGGCTCGCGCCAGCGAAAATTATCAACCGCAGTTTGACGGCTTGCGTGCGCTGGCCGTGATCACGGTCATGGCGGACCATTTTAGCGCCGACGTTCCAAATTTTCCGTTGCCGGACTGGATCCATCTCGGCGCCACCGGGGTTCGGCTCTTCCTTGTTTTAAGCGGCTATTTCATCACTGCGTCGCTTCGCCGGGCACGCGATCAAATGGATGTTGCGCATTTGTCGTTCGGACAAACAGTCCGCGCATTTTACTGGCGTCGTTATCTGCGAATCGCGCCGGCCTACTTCATATTTGCGGCAATCGCTTTGATCCTCGGCCTCGGTGGAATTCGTCACAACTGGCCATGGGTATTCACTGGGACAGTGAATTGGATGATTGCGTCTGCGAATCAATGGCCACTGACAATTTCACATCTGTGGTCGGTTTGCGTGCAGGAACAATTTTATCTGTTTTGGCCGCTGCTGATTCTGCTGTTGCCGCGACGATGGATGGTGCTCGCGATCGTTTCGGTCGCGGTCGCCGGAATCGCGTTTCGAATTGGCTGCGTAATTTTTTCCGTGCCGGTCATCGCGCGATGGGTGTTGCCATTCGGCAGTTTGGATTCGCTCGCCGCTGGCGCAGCGCTGGGGTGGTGTGGAGGCAAATTGCGCGCGACTCGCGGTGGCTGGTTGCTCGCGCTGATCTGTTTGTCGATGTTGAGCCTGGCCGCAGCCCTGCGAGTCAGCGATCCGGCTCAATTGAGATCAGTGCTGGTGGAACCGCTCGAAGCGGGGGCGTTTGTTATTTTGGTAGCCCGCACAGCTGCTGGATTTGATGGGCTGGCGGCGCGGTTTCTTTCATTGCCGGGACTGGTTTTCGCGGGCCGAATCAGCTACGGCCTTTATATTTATCATGCGCTGGTCGCGATCGTACTCCCGGGTTGGCTGTCGCCGTCCCTCCGATTTCTCGTCACAAACCCGTCGTTGCGTCTGATGTTTTTCGGAATGGCGACTCTGATCGTCGCGTCGATTTCCTGGTGTCTGATCGAGCAACCGATCAATCGGCTCCGCTCAAGACTCACTCGGACGGCTTTTAGTCCAGCGGTATCCGACAACGATGGCGCGAGGCGTCGATTAATCCGATGCAATACTGCGTTGGCGTCTGAAACTTGACCCGACATGGCTTAGGCTGTGCTCCCATAGATCTTCGAGTGAAGAACCTTTTGATATCGGCATCGCTGGTTGCGGTGGGAGTTTGGTACTTGCATCGGGTTTCCGAGGACCGCGCGCACCTGTCGCCTCCGCAGGAGCAGTCGACCGGAGAAATCGTGGTGGCGGCCGCACCGGATGGTACACTTCACGGCCGTTGGCAAACGCCCCCACCTCCGGCTAAAAAATAGCTCGGGGTCGTACCTAAACATTCAACATTTGCTCCGCCCTCCCTCGCGGATTGCACGAACAACGAAGTTTCGCCGCCTCGAGTGGCGTTGACCAGCCTAAGCTGATCGTCCTGCCTCACCGGTTGTTAGCGAACGTTGAATGTTTAGGTACGACCCCGATGCTCTCCTTGACAGATTAGGAGAGATTGTCGTAATCTCCTAACCAACTTAGGAGAACGCCCATGAATGATGAAGCTGAGCTTCTGCCCGGAACACTTGATCTTCTGATTTTGAAAGCGGTTTCGCTCGGCCCGCTTCACGGTTATGCAGTTCTCTCCCGCATCGAACAAATTTCGGGCCGAACGTTGTTCGTCGAGCAGGGCGCTCTTTATCCGGCGTTGTTCCGATTAGTGCGACAGGGCCTGCTAAAAACTGAGTGGGGCAAATCGGAAAATAACCGGCGCGCGAAATTTTACGAGCTCACCGCAGCCGGTCGAAAAAGATTGCGGGAGGAGACTGACGGATGGAACCGGCTCGTAGCCGCGATCACCTCCGCTCTTTCCGCCAAACCACAACAGGCATGAGCAAGTGCCGATGGGGATAATCGCCGCAGCGATCGACAAATGATCATGGCATATCTCAAATCCCTGAGAGCCAGGTTTCTTCGCCGAACTCAAACAGAGCTCGAGCTGGAAGATGAATTGCAATCGCACATTCAAATGCGGGCGGGCGAGCTGCAGCGTATTGGTCTGACTCAGAAAGAAGCGCAACGCCGGGCGCGACTGGAGTTCGGCAGCCCGGAGCGGTTTAAGGAGGAATGTCGCGAGACGATTGCCGGGAATCTGATCGACACTCTGGTCCAGGATACTCGTTTCAGTTTGCGAATGTTTAGAAAATCTCCTGGTTTTACTGCGGTCGTGGTTCTGACCATGGCGTTGGGCATTGGAGCGACGACCGCCGTTTTCAGCGTCATCGACGCAACACTTCTGCATTCGCTGCCGTATCGGCATCCGAATCAGCTCGTGCAGATTGTGGACGATCTGCCTGGAGTCGGAGCCAGGGACGTGGGCATCTCGGTTCCAGAGTGGAACGACCTCCAAAACTCCGGCATTTTTGAATACGTCTCACCGATTGGAGGCGGAGACGTTAATCTTACAGGATCGTCTCAGCCTGCCCGAATCGCATTTCTTAATGTGCCACCGAATTATTTTGCGTTGTTAGGGGTGCAGCCGGAATTGGGGCACTCCTTCAATCCTGAAGATAAAACACCTGGATTCACACTCGAGGTGTTGATTAGCGATGGTTTGTGGAGGCGGGCATTCGGCGCCGATGCGCAGATCCTCGGCAAGAGCCTGCGGCTCGACAACGATCTGTATCGGATCATCGGCGTCATGCCGCCTAATTTTCATGATCCATTGCGCACAGCGCGACAACGGAACACTGAGCTTTGGGCGGCATCCGGTTTCTCCGCGCCTCCGGCTCCCGATCCGGTTCGGAACTTGCGCTTTCTGACCGAGGCGATTGGTCGACTCAAGACCGGACTGACTATCGCGGAGGCGCAAAGCCGACTCGATGCGCTCGTCGCCGCTTTGCAAAAGCAGTTCCCGGCGGATTATCCGGCAAAGAGCCGATGGGCAATTCGCCTTATTCCTCTCAAGGACAGCGTGCTCGGAAATGTTCACGATTCATTGATTTTCCTGTTTGGCGCTGTCGGATTAGTTCTTCTAATTGGCTGCGTCAATGTCGCGAATTTGCTGCTTGCTCGAGCCAATGCGAGAGCGCGCGAGATGGCAATCAGACGAGCACTCGGAGGTTCTCGACGGCGTCTGGCCCAGCAACTGTTGACCGAAAGTGTACTGCTTTCGTTGATTGGCGGAACTGCCGGTCTCGTTATCCTTTTCGGCGCCAAGGATTTTCTGTTGCGGCTGGTGCCGGAGAGTTTGCCGCAGCTTAATGCGATTTCGATCAGCTGGAGCGTTTTATTGTTCGCGTTTCTCGTATCCTTGCTCGCGGGTGGGATTTTCGGATTGGCTCCCGCTCTGCAGGGAAGGCGACCGAACCTAGCAAGCATGCTCAAGCTCGAAGGCCGCGGCTCGACGAGTTCCAAAGAACAGGGGCGAACTCGCCGTTTACTGGTCATCTCGGAATTCGCGCTCTCTTTAATACTGATGATCTCCGCCGGACTCTTGCTTCGCAGTTTTTATGATCTGCTGAACGTGCGGCCAGGATTCGAGCCGCATCACACAATCGCAGTGCGCACATGGTTGCCGGTGCCGAACGATCCGAAGACCGACATTTATGGATCGCCTGCTCAAGAGGCGCCGCTATTGCGGGAAATACTTCGTCGCGCTAAAACGTTCGCAGGAATCGACGAGGCAGCGGTTGGAAACGTGGCCGCAGTTCCGCTGGCACACGATCGAAATAATCTAAATCCTTTTCCGCTCATTGTGGAGGGGCACGAGACGCCAAGAGATCAGGCTCCGGTGGTCTACAGTTCGGTTGTTACTCCCGAATATTTCCATTTGATGCAGATTCCATTGTTGCGCGGCCGGTCTTTCGCGGACTCGGATGACGACCAGGCGCCGCCGGTGGTGACCATCAATGAAGAGATGGCGAAAACGTTTTGGCCGGACGGCAATTCGATCGGCCAGCGGATTAAGCTGCCGGTTGCGGGAGTCCCCGGCGCGTTTGCCTGGAACACGATCATTGGCGTGGTGGCAAATGTGCGAACGGAATCGTTGGCCCAAGCCAGCGCGCCGCAATTCTATTTCAGCGCCTACCAGAGGCGACCGAGAGACCTGGCAATATTTCTGCGAGGCCGGTTCGATCGCGCGACGATCGAGGCAAAGCTTCGCGAGCAGGTGCAATCGATTGATCGTGAGCTTCCCGTCTTCGGAGCGCAGACCCTCGACGACGCGGTGTCGGAATCGCTGACTCAGCGGCGATTCTCGATGGAAATGGTGGGTCTGTTTGCGCTAATCGCGTTACTTCTTGCGGCGATCGGGATTTACGGTGTGATCTCGTACATTGTCAGCGAGCGAACGCACGAGTTCGGGATTCGCCTCGCGCTCGGTGCGGAAAGAAAAAATATTCTGCGAATCGTATTGCGTTCGGGTCTGCGGCTGGCGATTGCCGGCGCGGCAATCGGGCTCGTTGTTGCGGTGGCGGTTTCGCGATTCATGGCAACCTTTCTTTTTGGCGTGCCTGCCATCGATCTTTTGACGTTTACGGGCGTGACCCTGCTTTTTATTACCGTTGCTCTAGTTGCTTGCTACCTTCCCGCGCTTCGGGCCACTAAAGTGGATCCCATAGTTGCTCTTCGCGATCTATGAGCGCGCTGGCTTATTTGCGGTCACTGGTTTCGCGCTTTTTCCGTCGTTCTCGAACAGAAAACGAAATGGAAGATGAGTTGCGATCGCACATCCAAATGCGCGCGGACGAACTCGAGCGTGTGGGTCTGAATCGAAAAGAAGCTGAGCGCCGCGCAAGGATTGAGTTTGGAAATCCGGAACGGCTCAAGGAAGAATGCCGCGATGCGATCGCCGGAAATGTCATCGACGTCTTCCTTCAGGATATTCGCTTCAGTATTCGCATGTTGCGCAGATCGCCGGGGTTCACTGCAATCGTGGTATTGACGATGGCGATCGGCATTGGGGCGACGAGTGCGATCTTCAGTGTGGTGGATGCCACGCTGTTGCATCCGCTTCCGTACCCGCACCCGGAACAACTTGTCAGAGTTGTCGACGACTTGCCCGGAATCGGTGCGCGCGATGTCGGAATGTCGGAGCCGGAATGGCAGGACCTGCAGCACTCCGGGATCTTCGACTACGTTTCGCCGACCTGGTACGACGATAACAATTTGACCGGATCTGCCGAACCCGCGCGAGTCAGCCTGCTGATCGAATCACCGAATTACTTCGCATTGTTAGGCGTGAACGCCGCGCTCGGTCGAACATTCCCTGCGGCCGATCACTCACCTGGATTTATTGGAGAAGTCGTCATTAGCGACGGCTTGTGGAAGCGGACGTTCGGAGCAGATCCAAATATTCTGGGCAAAGAAATCCGACTGGATACCGATCTCTATCGCATTGTCGGGGTCATGCCGCCAAATTTCCATGATCCCGGCACTTCGTTGCGGGAACGAAATATCGAAGTTTGGGCCCCGACGAGTTTTTATGGCCCGCCGTTGAACGATCACCCGCCGCGAAGTGGTCGCAATCTTCCCACAGCGATCGCGCGACTAAAATCCAATCTCACCATCGCGGAAGCGCAAAGCCGTGTTGATGCGTTAGTCGCATCATTGAAAAAGCAATTTGCCGGCGATTATCCCTCGCAAATGGGATGGAAGGTCCGGCTTGTGCCGTTGAAAGAAAGCGTGGTTGGCGATGTTAGTCGGACGTTGATCATGTTGCTGGCTGCCGTTGGTTTGGTGCTCCTCATCGGTTGTGTAAACGTTGCGAACCTGTTGCTCGCGCGTGGCAGCGCCAGGTCGCGTGAGATGGCGATCCGGCGTGCGCTCGGCGCCGGACAAGGTCGATTGACTCGACAACTGCTGACCGAAAGTCTTTTGCTCGCAATGCTCGGCGGCGGCCTTGGCGTAGCTTTTCTTATCGTCACAAAAGATTTCCTCCTGAAATTGGTGCCCGAAACCCTGCCGCGATTGAATGAAATATCCATCAATTGGGTAGTTGTGTTGGTGGCGTTGGCCGCCTCGGTGTTATCGGGAATAATCTTTGGCCTCGCTCCCGCCTTGTCGGTTCGGCGGGTTGATGTAACTCATGCGTTGAAGCAGGAAGGCCGGGGATCGACCGGGTCGAGCGAGCAGGCCCGGACACGGAACACCCTGGTGATCATGGAATTCGCCATGTCGTTGATGCTGCTGATCTGCGCCGGGCTCTTGCTGCATAGCTTTTGGGATCTGCTCAATGCCAGGCTCGGATTCAATCCCGAAAACGTGATGACGATCAAAACGAGAATTCCGTACCCGAACGTTGCGGCGAACGACAACTACGCGACAGCGGCTCAGCAGTCGCCATTTTTCCACGAGGTTCTTCGTCGCTGCAAACAACTCGCCGGAGTCGAGGAATCCGCGATGGGCGATCTTGCTGCGTTGCCGTTGGCGCACGACCGCAATAATCAAAATCCGCCGCTTCCAATGGTGATCGAAGGGAGACAAACCCAGGCCAATGAAGCGCCTCTGGTGGATGAGTCGATTGTCAGTTCTGAATATTTTCACTTAATGGGAATGACTTTGCGTCGCGGCCGCATGTTCACCGATTTTGATAGGGACAACACCGAACCCGTTGCGGTCATCAATGAAGCGATGGCTCAAACCATCTGGCCTGACGAAGACCCGATCGGCAAACACGTTAAAATTTCCCGGCGGGCCGATGCCTGGACAACGATCGTCGGTATTATGGCAGATGCGCGAACCGAGTCGCTTGAGACCACAAACGTTCCTCAAATCTACACAGATTTGTATCAACGAGGCGCCAAGCACCTCGCCATTTTTCTGCGCGGACATCTGGACGCAGCTGCGATCCCCGATGAAGTTCGCAGACAAGTGCAGGCGGTGGATCCCACCCTTCCGGTCTTCAGTGCTGCGCTGCTGACTCAAACGGTTGCCGAGTCGCTCGATCAACGTCGCTTTTCCCTCGAAATTGTCGCGCTGTTTGCTCTAACGGCGCTGCTGCTGGCGGCAATTGGAATTTACGGGGTGATCTCATTTCTTGTGAACGAACGAACCCATGAAATCGGAATCAGACTTGCGCTTGGCGCCGAGCGCAAAAACATTTTGAACCTGATTTTGCGTCGCGGACTGGCGCTGGCGATCACCGGCGCTTCGGTTGGCTTGGTTGGGGCACTCCTTGTCTCCTATTTGATGAAGAGCGTGCTTTACCAAGTGGCGCCCACGGATCCGATCACCTTTGCGGTTGTTGTTCTAATTTTCATCGGTGTGGCGTTACTTGCCTGTTATCTTCCGGCGCGGCGCGCGACGAAAGTGAATCCCATGGTCGCGCTCCGATGCGAGTGAGTCTCCACATACGGCAATCTCGAGAACGTCGCGATCGCCGAAAAATTTGCGGCGACTGGTCGTTAGCCCCAAAGTTCAGCGGCAGGCAGGCTGATTTTTCCTGCTGAATAGTGAAGTCCGTGTTCGCGATCGCGCGCGAGCAGAAGCGGGCCGTCGAGATCGGTGTAATCAGCGTTGCTGGCGAGCAATCGGGCCGGCGCCATCCCGAGTGACGTGCCGACCATGCAACCAATCAACAACTTGAACCCGGCTTCACGCGCGCGTTCGCACAAACGCAGCGCTTCAGTCAGACCTCCGGTTTTGTCGAGCTTCACGTTGATCATTTCGTAGCGATTTTTTAAACGCGGAAGATCGCCGGTTGTATGACAACTTTCATCGGCGCAGACTGGAATCGGATGCTCGAGTGTCTCCAGCGCTTCGTCGACGTTTGCTGGAAAGGGTTGCTCGATCAGCTCGACGCCGAGGCGTTTCAATTCCGGCGCAGCATCGCGAAAGTGTTCTGGCGTCCATGATTCATTCGCATCGATCAGTAACCGCGCATTCGGCGCCGCATCGCGGACAGCCTCCACGCGCGCGACATCGGCATTGTCACCACCAAGCTTTAGTTTGAGAATCGGAGCAGCCGAATGAGCCTTTGCCGAGTGGCCCATTTTGTCCGGCGTATCCAGACTGATGGTGAACGAGGTTTCGACTTCAGCGATAACCGGAATTTTCGCCAATTCCCACACGCGTTTCCCGGAGTGTTTGGCTTCCAGATCCCAAAATCCGCAGTCGAGCGCGTTCCGCGCCGCGCCCGGAGGCAAAAGATTTTGCAGGCGTTCGCGATTTAAATTCTTCTCGCGAGCGATCGATTCGATTAGGGCGAGGACTGATTGGCACGTTTGATTGTAACGGCGAATCGGTGCGCCTTCGCCGCGTCCGGTGAATTCGCCATCTCGGATAGTTACAACGACCACCTGCATTTCCGTCAGGCTTCCGCGCGAAGTTCGAAAAGTTTCCTTTAACGGCCAGGTTTCTTCCTTCGCATCGATTTCAAGAGCGACCAGTGACATGTATCCAGTGACCAGACACAGAAATTCATGACGTTCAACACGTCGCGGCAGAGCGATCTTTCTGCTAGCGTGTTTTCATGAAGATGCTCGCAATCGTTTTGTCTTTGTTAATCGTGGTTTCAGTAGTGTCCGCGGAACCGGTTGTTGTTATCGTTCGGCATGCGGAGAAGGCAGATAATAGCGAGGACGCGGAGTTATCTGCTGCCGGCCGCGCTCGTGCGGAAATTCTGTCGCGCATTTTAAAGGACGCGAACATCACGGCCATTTTCACCAGCGAGCGCAAACGAACTCAGCAAACCGCCGAGCCTTTGTCCAAATCAACGGGCGTTGCTCCAACAGTTGTGCCGGCGAAGGAGTACTCGGTCCTGGTTTCGAAATTGCGTGATGTGAAAGGAAACGCCATGGTCGTTGGACACGGCAATACCATTCCAGAGCTGGTGAAGGCCTTGGGGATTGAGACCCCCGTTCAAATCGCGGACGCCGATTATTCCGAAATATTTATAGTCACGCTTGATTCCAAACCGCAGCTAATGCGACTGCATTATCCGTAGGGCTGCAAACGACAAGCCTTCTGCTAGCACAGAACCGGCCGTTTTTGGAAGATATCGAAGATGAGCAAATTCAACCCCTGGTACATTTTAATTGTCGGGGCGGCCGTGGCCACCGGTGCGGTGTTCGATCACGCACTGAATCGCCATTCCAATTCGGTTCCGGCGGCCGATAACGCCGCGGCCGTATCACAGCCGACAATTGCCGCGAACCAAACCGCTCCCGAACCAGAAACGAAACCGGTCCTCGCGGAAAACCCGCAGCCGCCGGCAGACACGTTGCGCGCAAAATCACTGAACACGATTCTGGCCGAACGTGATCCACGCCAAAGAACGAAAGATTTGCAGGCATTCATCAACGGTTTGACCCGCTCCGACTTTGCTGATGCGTTGAAAAGAGTTCAGCGCATTCCCGGCAATAACGAACGCGAGCTTGCGTCGCGATTATTGGTTGCACGATGGGTCCAGGACGATCCGGAGGCGGCGCTCAATTTCGCGACCTCAAATCATGGCTACGAATATCTGGCCGACGATGCTTTCGAATCGCTGGCGAGTGTGGACTTGCAAGCCGCGCTTGATCGGGCCAAGGCGATTCCGGGGCCAAATACCCGATATATGGCTTTGCGGGGAGTGCTTAGTTTCATGGCGGAGAGCGATCCGGCCGCTGCGCTGGCGATTGCTCAGTCGTTAGGGGATTTTCCAGGAAACGAACCGCTGACCAGCGTGATTTATCGGCAATGGGCAGACGCTGATCCACAAGCCGCGGCGCTCCAAGCCATGCAGAGCGGAGTGGGTGGCAGCGGATGGAATTCACCGATTGCTCAGGTTGCG
Organism: Spartobacteria bacterium; assembly: GCA_021324035.1. Lineage (GTDB taxonomy): Bacteria > Verrucomicrobiota > Verrucomicrobiia > Chthoniobacterales > UBA10450 > AV40. Next base: position 12,630 of record JAJPJU010000183.1, read on the forward strand.
CGAACCTGGGCCGCAGACGACCCGATGTCCGCAGCGAACTGGGCGCTCTCCCTGACCGATCCGCAGGCGGAAAGCCGCACAATTTCCCAAGTGATGCGGGAATGGGCGCGCGACGATCTCAACGCGGCAATCAATTGGGTGGGCTCGTTACCTCCCGGCAGTTCCTACGATGCCGCGGCCGCCGCGCTCGCTATTGCGATGGCCGGCACCAATCTGCAGGACGCGATTGGCTGGACCAACAACATTGCAGATGCAAACGCGCGGACGAACACCCTTCAACGGATTAGCCGTGAAGTAATGTGGCACGATCCAACAAATAGTTTAGCAATGCTTCAGGCGGCTGGTGTTCCGGCAAGCCTGATTCCGCCGCCCGGCTCGCACCGGCGCTAATTCGAAATTAACAAATACCAAGCAGGTTCTTGGCTTTCTCGATGGTATCGGCGTCGCCGAAGAATTGGAAAGCAACTCTTCCGTTACGTTTTTTCAGAACAATCCGAAGTGGCCCAAAGCTGTGGCCGTCGAGTCGCCGACGGACATCGTCTTTCGTCTGTCGAAGCAAACTTCTATCGAGCCATCTTGGCTTAAATCCAATCTCCAACCGAACCATCGCGCCTCGAATTGATAGCAAATCGGGTGCCGAAGAGCCGGGCGTTTCCGCACTAAAATGTTCCTCCAGGAAACAGGTCAGGATGACGTGGGTTTCGCCCTTGTCCGCCTTATGAGTGGTCGATGTAATTGCTTGTGAAGGCTGCGAAGATTAGAATGACGCCCGAGCGGATGGATGTGAATTTCATACGGGCAACGTGATGCCGCAAAGCGCGAAAACCTTACCGCGCGACGTCGAGATCATTTTCGACGAATATCGTACGATGTCTTACTTCAGATACTTGTCGAACCAGGCGATGGTCTGATTAAGTCGATCGATTTGGTTTTCCGGCTTCAAGAAGAGATGACCTTCGCCCGGATAAATAATGAGCCGGGTCGGCACACCAAGTGTTCGCAGCGCGTGCCAGAACTCATAAGATTGCGCCGACGGACATTCCGCGTCGCGTTCGCCTACGATTATGAGCGTCGGTGTTTTCACGTTCTTGATGAACTTGATCGGCGAACTCTTTTCGTAAACCGCAGGATCGTCATAAACCGAAGCGCCAAAAAACGGAATCATCCACTGATCGATTAAGTTCTGGCCGTAATAACTTTGCCAGTTCGCAATACCGGCGCCGGGAACAGCTGCTTTGAAGCGATCCGTCTGTGTAACCGTCCACATCGTCATAAATCCGCCGTAACTCCAACCGGTGACGCCAAGCCGGTTCGGGTCGATCGGATATTTCTTTAATGCGGCGTCGATGCCAGCCATGTCATCACGAAGATCGCCATGGCCAAAGTCTTTCACGTTCGCGCGCGTAAATGCTTCGCCCTGGCCGTAACTTCCGCGCGGATTCGGCAGCAGCACGTAGTAGCCGCGGGCAGAGAGCTCGGCGATGATCGCTCGCGCCATCCCGGTTCCGGCCGGCCACTCCGACGACGTCTGACTCGATGGTCCGCCATGAATCAACATTACCAACGGATACTTCTTACCGGCTTCGATTTTCGCGGGCGGCACCAGCCAGCCTTGAATGTTAAATCCGTCATTTGTCCATTCGATGCTTTCGGCTTTTCCCCATGTCATCGGCAGCGACGCGTTGTTCCTCGTGAGTTGGCGCCAGGCGCCAGTCGGCCCGACTGAAACTTCCGGCGGCGTGTTGTAGCCCCCGAGAACTGCCGCCGCGGACTTGCCATCGCGCGATAATGCGAAGTTCGGAAAATTTCCGAAGGCGTGGATTCCTTCGGTGAGTTTCTGAATCGTCCGAACCGACTTCTCAGATATCGACAACTGAGAAATCGCGCTCCCGCCGCCAACATACTCTGTGAACAGAATTTGATCGGACGACAGCCAGAATAATGAACTCACCGACGTTTTCCGGTCCGGTGTGCGGTTGGTCGCGGCACCGCCGTTCGCCGAAATGGTGAGCAAATCGCCGCCGTGAAATCCTTCATCGCTCATGATTCCTTCGACGAAAGCGATCTGTTTGCCATCGGGTGACCAGCGCGGGACTGCAACTTGAAGCAACGGCTTGTAGATCGCAGTCGCCTTGCCGGTGGCAATGTCGATTTTATAAATCTGCGCGATCCACCAGTTGTTATCGCCCGGCCCCGGAGCGGCCGTCGCAGCGAAGGTTTTGTCATCCGGCGACCAATCAAAATCGTAAACGTGCAGATCACCCGGCGAAACCTGCCTGGTTTCGCCAGTCGCTACGTCAACGACGGCGATGCGCTGATCGTGAATTGCCTTGTCGATGATCCCGGTGGTAGGAGGCGCTGCCATCAGGGGACCGCCTCCGCCAGCCCCCTCTATATATAAGAGCGCGATCTGCTTCCCGTCGTGGGACCAATGCGGCCGGGCCGCGTAGCCGCTGAGTTTAGTCAGCTTTTTTGCACCTGAGCCGTCCGCATTAACCGTCCAAAGTTGTTTCTGCTCGCCTTCGCCAACATTGGAAAGAAACGCGAGCGTCCTGGAATTCGGCGACCAGGCCGGTTCGGCGTCCATGCGATCGTTGTCGCCGCCTTCAAGGTCGACCTTTTTGGGCAATGAGTCCTCTGCGGTCTGGCAAACAAAGGTTTGCTTTGAACGTGTAGCGGCGGTGGACTGCACCCACGCGACTTGATTTCCATCCGGCGAAAGCGCGATGTCTCCGTAGAGAACGGTCTTACCCAGTTGTTCAGTGAGATTCATATTTTGAGCGGTTAGCAATGTTGGGAATAAGCACGCCAGAAAAAAGCGTTTCATGTTTGGCGGAATTGCGGCGTGAAACCGCTCAAACGTCCAGAACAATTTCACGTGCGTGACGGTGTTCGTATCAGAATCGCTGCGGTCAGTCCACTGGCGACGGCGAGTAACGCGCCGGTCAGCATGACTGCTCTGAAACCTGAGACGAACGATTCATCCACCGCACGACTGAGTAACCGTTGGGTGTTTGGATCTTGATTCGCGGGAATTTTAACCGCCGCGAGTCTATTGCTTTGCGCCTTCACCGATTGCACAACTTCGCTCGAAAAATTTGCAGTTCGTTGATCCAATCCGCCTTTAAATACGTGAAGCATAATGATCCCGAAGACAGCGATCGCGACCAGCCCGGCCGTGCGCGCGACTGCATTGTTAACGCCGGATGCGACGCCGGCATGCGTCTGCGAAACGGAACTCATGACCACGGTCGTGAGCGGCGCAACGCTGATGGCCATTCCCAAGCCGAGCACCGCGACCGGCGGAAAGAAATTCGTCCAATAATTGCCGCCGATTTCCGGTCGCAAGAAGAGTGCGAAACCACATGCCGCGACCAGCGGTCCGACGATTAGCGGGAGGCGCGCGCCATATCGCGCGACCAAACCGCCGGACCACGGAGATAGCGCAAACATAAGCAGAATAAACGGCAGCAACGCCGCGCCGGCGGCGGTTGCACCGTAGCGCTGAATTTGAATCAAGTTCATCGGTAGAAAGAAAAGTGTTCCGCCGAGCGCGGCATAAAGCAGAAAGGTCAGAAGATTTGTTCCAGTGAACAGGCGGGAGCGAAAAAGTGTAAATGGCAACATCGGGTCGGAAACGCGCGTTTCGAAGGCTCCGAAAACGACGAGGAGCACAGCGGCCACGCCTAGAAAAATAATCACTGTTCGATCACCGAAGCCGAGCTGTGACGACTCAATCAATCCGTAAACCAGCGCGCCCAGTCCGAGCGCAGCCAACACCGCGCCAATCCAGTCGACTTTCGTTTTCTCTTCATTGGAACTTTCCCCGACGTGTCGGAGCGAAATTAGAACGACCACAACAGCGATCGGGACGTTGATAAAGAAAACTGCGCGCCACGAAACGTGTTCGATCAACCAGCCTCCGAGGACTGGTCCGGCGCCGGTGGTGATTGCGCTGAACCCAGACCAGGTCCCGATTGCGCGACCGCGTTCGCTTTCGGAAAACGAATTACTGATGATGGCGAGGCTGCCCGGGACCAAAAGCGCTGCGCCAAATCCCTGGATCGCGCGGGCCATGATCAATTGCTGAATGCTCGCAGCAAATCCACACGCCGCCGAAGCGAGCGCAAAAACACCAATGCCAATCAGAAAAATTCTTCTGCGCCCGTAGTGATCACCTAACGAGCCGCCAACCAGAAGCAGCGCCGACAGGAACAGCGCATAGGCTTCGATCACCCATTGAACATCAACTGCAGTAGCGTTGAGATTTGTTTGCAACGCCGGTAATGCGACGTTCACGACGGTGCCGTCGATAAACGCCATGCCTGAAGCGAGAATCGTGGCAGCGAGCACCCAGCGGCCGCGCGATTTAGTGCAGCCTTCGGCGGACGATCGCGAGCGGATTACATTTTCATCGCAGGGATCTCGCAAGATCGCCCACATGTTCTAGTATTCGCAAAACGCGTCGTCCGAGTAGCAATACAGCCAGCGCTCGCTCGGTTGTGCGGAAGCGATCACCGGATGTCCACTGGCTCGGGCATGTTTGCTCGCATGACGATTCGGCGACGAGTCGCAACAAAGCGTCACGCCGCATTGCTGACAGGTGCGAAGATGAACCCAGGTCGCGCCGATCTTCACGCATTCGGCGCATTCCCGAACTGCCGGTTGCTTGATCGATTCGACCGAGTTGAGATGAGGGCAGGGACGATCGTTCATTTGCGATCGCTGTTGTTTGATGTCGCTAATCGCAGATGAACTCCGGCGATTGCCATTCCACCTTCACCCACGGCAGCAGCGCAACGTTTGACCGAACCGGAGCGGACGTCCCCGGCAGCAAAAATTCCCGCAAGGCTGGTTTCCATCGGAGTCGGTTGATGTTTGCTAGCCTTCCATGCCGGCGCATCTGCGACCGCCGTCCCGGTTTTGATGAATCCTCTATCATCTCGCATGATTTCAGACGGCAACCATTGGGTGCAAGGCTTCGCCCCGATCATCGAAAACACCGCCGGTGTCCGAACAACTTGACGCGCGCCAGTCTTTGCATTTTCCAGTTCGACCTCTTCGAGTTTTTGATTGCCGGACATTCGTCGAATCTCGGTTTGGTAGAGAATGTCGATATTCTTCTGCGCCTGGACTCGACGGGACAAGTAATCGGACATCTTACTGGTGATGTCGTTTCCGCGAATAACCAGCAATACTTTCTTAGCGCCGTCGCAAAGAAACATCGCGGCCTGGCCGGCCGAATTGCCGCTACCTGTCACAATCACGGTTTCGTTTCGACAAAGCTGACCTTCCAAGGCCGTCGCTGCATAATAAACCCCGACGCCTTCGAATCGTTCGCGATTCTCGGCCTCCAGCCGGCCATAGTCCGCGCCGGTCGCAATCAAAACGGTTTTTGCGCGCAGGATTGCCGGACAGCCTTCGATCTCGATGCAGGCCCGATATTCCTCGCCCGGATTGTAGCGAAAAGAGAGCGCTTCGGCCGGCGTCGAAAATTTTGCGCCAAAGCGATAAGCCTGGAGTTGGGCCAGCCAGGTTAAATCGCCGCCGCTGACTCCGGTTGGGAAGCCGAAGAAATTTTCGATTAATGACGATGATCCGGCCTGGCCGCCGGGCGCGTAACTTTCGAGGACGACCGTGTTCAATCCTTCGGAGGCGGCGTACACTGCGGCTGCCAATCCTGCCGGACCAGCGCCGACGATTGTAACGTCGGAATGAATTTCAGTTTCGTTTTCGCGCGCGAGCGGGCGCAGTAATCCCGCTGACTGCG
>JAJPJU010000035.1 GCA_021324035.1 Spartobacteria bacterium
CGGGTATCGACCTTGTGGTAGCGATGGTAAGCCATCGTCATCGCCTCGGCGAAACGCTTCGCTTCATCGTAGACCCCGCGTGGTCCGATCGGGTTCACATTGCCCCAGTAATCTTCCTTTTGTGGATGAACCAGCGGATCGCCGTAACACTCCGACGTCGATGCCAGAATGAAGGTGGCCTTTTTGTCCTTGGCCAGGCCGAGGGTGTTGTGAGTGCCAAGCGCGCCGACTTTCAACGTCGGGATCGGGAGCTCGAGGTAATCGATCGGACTGGCGGGCGAAGCGAAATGAAAAACGTAATCGATCTTTTCTTCCGGCAGGAAAATGAAATTGGAAACGTTGTGCTTGATGAAATGGAAATCGGGATTGTTGGCGAGATGGCCGATGTTTGCGGTGTTACCGGTGATCAGATTGTCGATCGCGATCACGCGATGGCCCTCCGACAGCAGGCGGTCGGTCAGATGGGATCCCAAAAAGCCGGCGCCGCCGGTGACAACGGAAACGGGCTTTGATTTCTTGGCAGCCATGTCGGGCTTTATCTAATCGCTGAGCAACCAGTTAGCCAGACGATTTTGGATTTTGGATTTTGGATTTTGAATTCTACAGTGCAACGCGCAACCAACCGAAATCGACAATCCAAAATTTAAAATGATTCGCATTCTATCCGGAATCCAGCCAAGCGGCGTTCTCCACATCGGGAACTATTTCGGGATGATGCGGCCTGCGCTGCAACTTCAGGACGAGGGGGAGGCATTTTACTTCATCGCGAATTATCATGCCCTGACCAGTCTCCGCGATCCGGCTTTGTTGCGGGAAAATGTGCGCCGGGTCGCGCTTGATTTTCTCGCCTGCGGCTTGGACCCGAAACGAACCGCTCTTTTCCTCCAAACCGACGTTCCGCAGGTGACGGAACTGACCTGGATCCTTTCCACGGTTACGCCCGTTTCCCGCCTCGAACTGGCCCATTCTTACAAGGATAAGGTCGCGCGGGGGATGGCGGCTAACGCCGGACTGTTTACCTATCCGGTCCTGATGGCGGCCGACATTTTGATTTACGACAGCGACGTCGTGCCGGTTGGCAAAGATCAAAAACAACACATCGAAATCACCCGCGATATCGCGACCCGAATCAATGAAATCTACGGGGACGTTTTCAAACTCCCGGAGGGACGGACCCAGGCCACAACTGAAGTTGTGCCCGGACTCGACGGGCAAAAAATGAGCAAAAGCTACGGCAATACCATCGACATCTTTGGCGAGGAAAAAGAACTGCGAAAGCGCGTCATGAGCATTGTGACAGATTCAGCTCCGGTCGACGCGCCGAAAGATCCCGATAAATCGACCATCGTCCAGCTCTACTCGTTGTTCGCATCCAAACATGAACTCGCGGAGATGCGAGAACGATTCGAAAAAGGTGGAACCGGCTACGGCGATTTCAAAAAACAGCTTTTTGAAAAGCTGTGGGAGTATTTCGCGCCAATGCGCAAACGCCGCGAGGAAATTCAGCGCGACAAGTCCTATATCGATGACGTTCTGGCCCAGGGCGCAAAGCGAGCCAACGCAATTGCCGATCAGGTGATGGCGCGAGTGCGGAAGGCCGTCGGGCTGACCTGAAAATTTGTAGGGCGTTTGTGTCAAACGCCGGCGGCTGACCCAGCCGCCCTACAATTAGTCGAGGTTCCTGATAAACTGCACCAGGTCCCGGCGGAAATTTGCCTCCGCGGGATTGAACCCTTCGTGCGTAAAACGCACACGCCCCGTCTTATCGATAATCACGATCGCCGGCACACCGGTGACTCCGAAGCTATCATGGGCTTTCCCTTCGGGATCAAAGGCAAGTGGCACTCCTAGATGTTTTCGTTCGGCGAACGCGCGAAATTTTTCAGGCGTATCGTCGCCCTTGTCGCTCGCGACCAGAACGAATTGAACATCGGAACGATTGCTTAAGTCTCTTCGCGCGGCCATTAAATGAGGCAGCTCCGCGATGCACGGCACACAGGTTGTGGAAAAGAAATCGAGCACCACGATTTTTCCAGAACCGGATGGGTCAAATCCGCTGCTGACCGCCTGAAGATTGAATATCGGCGCAGAAACATTTTGTATCCGGCTGTTGTGGAGGGCCAATTGTTTGGGAGCGTAGGCGAGGCAATACCAGCCGGAGACAATCAACAACGCCGCGATCAATCCGATGGCCAAGCCACGCTGCCTGCGCGCCAGATCGATACTAACGATCCCGACCACGACCGCTGCAGCCCAAAGAACGTCGTTCAGCCACAGCGCCGGCACATTCAGCGTAAAAAAACTGAATCCTGCGACTGAAGGGAGAACCAATAACGCGGCCGCGATCCAGTCGCGTTTCTTCTGGCCAAACCACATTGCCATGCAAAAGAGCAGAATCAGTTCAACGACGTAAATGAGGCGAAGATCGTTCGAAAGGTAGAGAGCAATGCCGAGGATCACGCAGAAGGCCAGTGCTCCACTGAAGAGGGCACCAATCCGCAGCTTCCAACACGGGGGTTGGGATAATTGTTCCACTATACCGGTTTGATGCGGCTCAAGCGGGAGTTGGATTCAGGAAATTCAGCCAGTTACTACGGACAGGGTCCACCGCGAAGAAATCCAGAACCACAAATCCTACATGAAGCTATAGGTGGGCGCCAATAGCGTGCCGTTCATCGCATTGCCAACGTTCCGATTTCGCCAGAGCCGCCTCCGCCGAAGTCCAGAACGTGCGGACTGTTACCATTCTACGATTTCGGCACAGGCGGCGCTGTCACAAGGAGAACAAACTGGACCATCGCCAGGCAAAGCCAGGTCGCGATCATGGCGAAGAATGGCCAGAATGCCTGGGCACTAATGACGTTGTAAATTTGCAAAACCGTCGCGGCAATTCCGAGAGCGCCACTTGTATAGAAAATCCATCGCTTGCTGCCCGAAGCTTTGAGTTCCTCGCGAGAGAACGTTCGAAACGTTCGAGACAAAACCTGGCCCCTCGCCGCTGTAATGATGAATGCGATCAGGCTGCACAACCGCCAGGTAGTCGTCTCGCCTACCTTCGTAGTCATGAGAACCATGGCGAGAAGCGATAGCACAAAGGGCAGCCCGGAGTTGCTGAGCAGTATCTCCAACCGAAACTTGTCCATCTTCGACCACTCGTGAATTGCCCCGCTGCGAAATGCAACTACCACGCCGGCAAATCCGGCCAGGGTTATGGCCAGCTGCGCGCTTGTGCTCAGGGCTTCACTGGGTTGCATGTTGTAGGGAACCGATGGTCGATCCATTCCTGAACCAAATTCGGATTCACGTAAAGCCCATCGCACATCGAGGCGCGACCATTGAGGACAAGCGGCGCGGTCGCGTTGGCCAGAAAAAATCCGGAATCGCGGGTCAGAGTTTCGTGAATGTCGCCTAACCAGGAACCGCCGTCGTATTGCGGCATGAAGTTTAGTTCGATGAGAACAAATTTCGTTTTAGTCAGCGTTTGTTTCGCGCCTGCCAGCACCGGTTTTTCGTAACCCTGAACGTCGATCTTCAACAACGACACTTCGGGAAGAAACGCGAGCAAGCGGTCGAGTGTCGTCATCTGCACTTCAACTTCGGCGGCCACCTCCCAATTTTCACCGACCAGCGCGCGCATTTCTGCGCGCGGCTGAAGCAGAGAAGCCCCGGTCGTGTGCCGGGTAACCTTTAACTTTGCCACGCCCTCTCGCTCCCCGATCGCGGCATTGTGCAGATCGACCGCGGGATTGTTCCCAAACGTTTTCTGCAAAACCGCAAACGCATCGGGGATCGGTTCGACAATGATGAGTTTTTCCGGACGAATGCAGTTCAACAACATTCCCGACCATTGACCGACATTGGCGCCGACATCGACGACGTAGCGCAGGTTTTCGGCATGGCCGGGCGGGAATAGAGTCAGGCCGCACATGTCCGCCTCAATCGCGAGGCGCCGGCTCGAAAATATTTCGGCGGTTGAAAGTTTGCGGCCCGCTTCTCGCAGCTTGCGCCGGTCTCGAATGAAATCGACGAGGCCGTTCGGCAAAATAAATTTTAGAAAGCGCTTCAAGCCGGTGGCTGGGCCGCGCCATCTTTGAGCTCGGCAAAAATGAGGCGCCCCGCGGCGGTTTGCAGCGCGCTGGCGACGACCACGGTTTTGGTTTTGCCCAAATGATTGCGCGCGTGATTGACGACGATCATCGTTCCATCAGGCAAATAACCAACTGCCTGATGGCCTTCGCGTCCTTCCTTCACCAGATGTAAATCGAGTTCATCGCCCGTAACCAACGGGGGTCGGAGCGCACGGGTAAGCTCCGCCAGATTCAACACCGGCACCTGTTGCAAACGCGCAATTTGGGCCAGGGCATGATCGTTTGTCAGCAGGCGCGCTTTCAGAACTTTTGCCGCGCGCACTAATCGCGCATCGGTCCCGGCGTCGCTCTCGTCATGCACCGCTTCGTGAACAGTGATTTCGATGTTTCGCGCCTGGCGCAGTTGATTCAAGATCTCCAGTCCGCGGCGACCGCGCTCCCGCTTCAACGGATCCCGGGAATCCGCCAGCAATTGCAGTTCGTCCAAAATGAATCGTGGCACAATCAGCGAACGGCTGAGAAAGCCTGTCGCGCAGAGATCAGCGATACGTCCGTCGATGATGACATTTGTGTCGACGACCAGCGGTTCGTGTTGAGTCGCTTCCCGGGCGAAGCGCACGTAGGGAATAATAAGCGAGAATTCATCGCGGCTGCTTCGCATTGCCAGCATCATTCCAAGATATCCGAAGATGGCGTAAACCAGGAGGCGAGCTGCCCACTGCACTGTCTCGCTCTGGTAATGCAA